>JAGGDZ010000093.1 GCA_024648655.1 Chloroflexota bacterium
GTTCCAACAACCCCGTTGCGGCGAACAGCGCCTTCAGCTCGCTTCATGGTTGCGTAGGAGGGGTTCTCAAATGACCTGGCTTACGGACTTCACCTCTTACGGATTTTTTCCGCGCAACACACTGCACCGCGTTCTTCTGGCAGCGGGCGTCTTGTCCCTCATCGGCGGCGCGCTCTGGATTACTTCGGCAACCCTGCTCGCCGATACCGCTCCACCCACCAACCTTCGCGCCACAGAAATCACTATCTACTCCGTCACACTCGAATGGGATGCGCCGGAGACCGATGACACCATCGTGGGATACCAGATCCTCAGACGGCGTCCCGATCAGGGAGAAAGAAACCTGATGGTGCGTGTGGAGAACACAGGCACCGATGATACCTATTACACAGATTTCGGACTGCGAGCCTATGTGACCTTTGTGTACCGCGTGAAAGCCATATACGAAGACGGCTCGCTCGGACGTCCTTCCATGCCCGTGAGAGCGCGCACTTGGGGTAGTTCCGTCGAGATACCTGTGCCGGGCAAGCCAACCAACCCGCGAACCACCAAGATAACCGCTACAGCCATCGACTTCGCCTGGGATTCACCGGGCAACAAGCACCTCTCAAGCTTCCTTGTTTCGATTGCTTCCGTCGATGAGGATGCGAACGTTGACACTAAGCGGTTTTATGTTGACAGGAGAGTAACCACCCATCCCTTCAGAAACCTTGAGAAGGGCACTGTGTACCACCTGTATGTGCAGGGCGTCAATGCCCACAACCAATGGGATACCGCCGCCAAGGTAATTACTGTGGTGACCGGGTTACCCAGACCCGACAACCTGCGCGCCACTGAAACTACTGTTGATTCGATTACATTGGAGTGGGATCCGATAATCGATGTTCATTATCTCACTGAGTATGAGGTGCTGCGCCGGCGTCCTGAAGTGCAGAGGGAGTTTGAGATAGTCGGGACTACGGATAAGAATACGACGAGCTTCACCGACAGTGGTTTGAGCGTTGGGACAGAGTACATCTACCGAGTGCGCTCGGTGAACATATCGGATAGTATTGGCGCGCCATCGCGCGGGGTAAAGGTGAGCACGCTGCTGCCCGAGCCTACGGCAACGGTTACTGCCACACCAACACAGACGCCGACACCTACGCCTACTGCAACTGCAACTGCCACAGCCACGGCAACGCCTACGCCGGAGAATACGGCAGGAGAAGAAGTGACAGCCACTCCAACACTGACGCCGACACCTACTGCCACGGCAACGGCCACAGCTACACCTAATCAGTTCACCGTGGAGTTTAAGGAAGTGCCCGATTCCCACACAGGCGTCGGCACATTCACGGTTGAGCTACACTTCAGCCATAAACCTTACCTGTATTTCGATAATATAGATAAGCTTCTACTACTGAGGACCAAAGACTTGGAGATATTGTATATGGACGCCGAAGGAGGCGAAATTCGAGATATAACTGGAATTAATGATACATCGTGGGAAATTACCGTATATCCTTACGGGGAGGATGTAATCGTCAAGATGCCTAAAGGCGGCGATCTTTACGCCACCGCGTTCTGCAATGCAGGAAAGACCTGTTTGGCGCAAGGTACAAGTGCGACAATACCATACGCTTACACTGCACCTCCCAGAGCGCATCCGTGCGACCCGAGACCACCCTGCCAAGCAAATAAATGCAGAATAGATTACGACGAAGACGATGATCAGCTAGTGGACGTTTGTACAGAAGCGCAGTTTCGAGCAGTAACGCATAGCTACTACAATCCTGGTTCTGCATTCCCAAACTCTCTTCCTTATTTTGGTTGTCCCGCCCCTTGGTGCAGGGGATTCGAGCTAATGGCCGACATAGTACTTGATAGCAGTTGGGGACCGTTTACTTTATACGGCACATTCGAAGGCAATAATAAAACTATCTCCAACTTGAATGTGGGCGGGAATCACTACCTTCCCGCGTACGGCTTGATTAGTACTAATCACGGGACGGTTAGAAACCTTCGCTTGGTGAATGCTACCGTAGACGCGCCCATTATACCCCAGAGCCCAGTTATCACCTGCGACGCTGGGATTTTGGCGGGCGTCAATGGGGGTCAAATTATCAATGTTTTCACTTCAGGCACAGTCAGTGGCGAAATTGCTGGCGGCATTGTGGGAAGCAACAATTACTCCATCAGGAATAGCAGCTCCTCCGCCAACGTGTCTGCCGGACAAATTGGCGGAGGGATCGCAGGGCATAATAAAGTCTGGGGAGGGTCCATTGTCGCGAATAGCTACGCCACTGGCAGCGTCAGTGGTCCTGCTGAGGCGGCAGGAGGACTTGTTGGCATAAACAACAATATCATCAGAAACAGCTACTCTACCGGCAAAGTAAGTGGCACAAATGCAGGCGGACTCGTAGGCAAGAACTACAAAGAAGTCAGCGACAGCTACTGGGACGAGACCACTAGCGGTAATGACTGGAGTGACGCCGGCACCGGAAAGACGACTTCGGAACTCCAGACCCCCACGTCAGCGACAGGAATATACGCCGACTGGGACACAGAAATCTGGGACTTTGGCACTTCCAGCGAGTATCCGACTCTGAAGTAGCGCGCAACACCCATCAGCTACAGAAATGAAGTTTGCTGATTCTATTTTGCAAGCGCCCCAAGAAGCGAAGCAGCGGCAGACACAGCGCCGATGGATGACATGAAGATGGATGACATGAATAAGATAGCATGAGTAAAAGGATGGGCAGGACTTCTGAAGTCCTGCCCATCCACTATGTCAGCGCCTGCGCCATGTCCGCAATCAGATCGTCGATATTCTCGATGCCCACCGACACGCGCAGCAGGTTGTCGGGCGTCCGCGTGTCAGGCCCTTCGACTGACGCTCGATGTTCTATCAGGCTCTCGGTGCCGCCTAGGCTCGTGGCGCGCGTGAACAGCCGCAGATTGGCGGCAACCTCCATCGCCTGCTCCCTGCCGCCCTCTACCTGAAACGATAGCATGCCTCCGAAGTCGGACATCTGCGCCGATGCGATTGCTCGTTCATCGTGCATCGCCAGCCCGGGATAGTGAACGGCTTGCACACGGGGATGTTCGCTGAGGGACGATGCGAGCGCCCGCGCGTTCTCACAGTGCGCTCGCATCCGCAGGTGCAGAGTACGGATGCCACGCAAGGTCAGCCAGCAGTCGAACGCGGATGGTGTTGCACCGCCGGTCGTCTGTGCCTGCCGCACCCTGTCGAAGAAATCGTCCGCTTGTGCCGCTATGACCGCGCCGCCCATCACGTCGCTGTGTCCGGATATGTACTTGGTGGTGGAATGAACGACCATATCCGCGCCCAGGCTGATGGGCCGCTGGATCATCGGAGTCGCCCATGTGTTGTCGCAGACACACAGCGCACCCGCCTCATGAGCGATCTCGGCGACGCGCCTGATGTCCGTTACCCTCAACATCGGGTTGGATGGCGTTTCCACCCATACGAGACGTGTGTTGGGTCGCATCGCGCGGCGAACTTGTTCCGGGTCGATGACGTCGGTGAATGTAGCTTGCAGACCCCAACGCGCGAACACATCCCGCAGGAGTGCGCGGGTGCCATGGTAGCAGTCGTTGGGCGCAACCACATGGTCGCCGTTCGCAAGCGCCTGAAACACTGCTGCGCTTGCCGATGACCCGGATGAAAAGGCAGCACACGCAGCGCCGCCTTCCAGCGTCGCGAAGATCTCTTCGAGCTGCTGTCGGTTCGGATTGCCCAACCGTGAGTACACATACCCGCTGGGGTACTCGCCGTCGGGGGCGCGCTCGAACGTCGTTGAGGGCTGTATAGGCGCAAGTATTGCGCCCGACTCCGGATCGATGTGGTGACTGGCGCGCGCTGCGGCGGTCTCGATTCTCATTGCGCCAGAAAGTCGTACAGAGGCACGACCCCGGTCGCCCGTGAACCGTCGCTGAGTATCTCATCGATGCGCTGCATCGCAATAGAACTCAGCAGAGTATCGCCGCAGGTGCCGCACACCTCAGCCGGCACATTGTCGATAACTACGATCCGCTCATTGTGCCGAGCCGTATGCACGATATACTGCTCTTCGTACTTGCCCGAACACCCCTGAATAGTGCAGTCCATATCTGCTCACTTCCGTTGTAATGCCGCAACTTATCTCAAGGAAAATTGTGATGGTGAGCGGTCGATTGCTTCTGCACGTCGTTCTCGATTCTCAAGGTGAGCCGATTCAGTCAGACTGCTGAAATATATTCGATGGGCAATAGATTTGAAAGATCTAAGTGCTTCGATGCGCCAAGTATTTCTATTCCGACTATCTGATCGTCCTCGCCTATATCAACCACAACATCATCTGATAGTTGCCGATTAAGGACAGACTGATGCGTATCGTCCATATGAATGTACACTAGGTCTGTCTGTGCATTGTACATTGTCTGCACATCAGCCCTACCATCTTTCGTAAAACACATAGATAATTACGGTTACAATCGTATCATCTTCCACCGTATATATTACCTGAACGCGCGCAATTCGTAACCGTCCCAAAGGCGGTGTGACAAAAGGCGGTGTGATAAAAAAGCGGGGAGTCCTGAAAAGATTTTGAGTGAATAACCAAAATCATCTGAAATCGCAGGCTGCCGTGCCTTGTTCACTCCTCCCGAAACTCCACACCGCCTTCGGGACGGTTACAAAATCTTAAAAAGGTTGACCTGTGGGCGCATTCAGGCTAACATCAGTATATAGCCGTGCAACAGTACCGTGCTCTTATAGACGCAACGCCGTTGTTCGGTTTTCGCTTTCAACGCGGCCCCGTGGTGTAGTGGTTTAACATACTGCCCTGTCAAGGCAGAGATCGCCGGTTCAAATCCGGTCGGGGTCGCCACTTCCCTCTGTTCTTCCTTCGTTATCATCTGTGTATTTATCTGCGCCTATCTTTGAGTTGCGTCTGCAATAGGACGCATCGTCGCGGATGCGAGTCATATCAACCCATGCCCCATGACGGCACTCTCCGGCAGAATTGGCATATATTCAAGCGCAACCAGGATACAAGCCGTGCTCGATGAACAGATTCAAGTCAACCGAACGAACTGGAACGAGCGAACGCCCGTCCATGCCGCTTCCGAATCTTACGATGTAGAGGGGTTCAAGACGGGTCGTTCAACACTCCACGACGTAGAACTTCACGAAATAGGAGACGTATCGGGCAAGTCGCTCCTACATCTCCAATGCCATTTCGGTCTCGACACCATGTCATGGGCACGTCTGGGCGCGAAAGCGACGGGCGTAGATTTCTCCGATGCAGCTATTGACCTCGCGCGGTCGCTGAACCGCGAACTGAACCTTGATGTCCGGTTCATCTACTCCAACATCTACGACCTGCCGGATGCGCTTGATGAACAGTTTGACATCGTATTCACGTCATACGGCGTGCTGTGCTGGCTGCCCGACCTCGACAAGTGGGCGTCGGTAGTGACACACCATCTCAAGCAGGGCGGCATGTTCTACATCATCGACGGGCATCCCGCGATGAACGTGTTCGAGGAATCGGATGCCGGTGATCTGCGCCCAACATATCCGTACTTTCATAAAGAATTCCTATGGGAGGGCGGCGAACCGAGCTACGCAGGTTCTGAGATCATAGAAAGCCCTGTCTATGAGTGGCATCACAGCCTCGGTGAAATAGTCACCGCACTGATAGATGCCGGTCTGCGAATAGAGTTCCTGCATGAGTTCCCATTCAGTGGCTACCGCGCTTATTCTATGATGAAGAAGGATAGTGACGGGTGGTGGCGTTTCCCGGAGCACAACGAATCGTTCCCGCAGCTATTCTCGATAAGGGCGACAAAATGATACTGTCAGGAGGTGCCCCAGTATCCATGCACAGGATGGAGAGGATATTATGTCCGTAACCCGACTGTACGCTGCCCAATCGGTCGCTTCTGCGCTCGCGGCAGAGGCGTGCTGTGCACCGTCGGACTTTCGCAATGAAGACGCGCATATCTTCGAGATGACGCCGGAACGCGCCGCGAATCCACTGATAAGGCGCTTTCCGACTCTTGAGCACAGCCTGACGGTTACAAGTATGGGCGCGGGTGTCGTAGTAGCCGCTACCCGGAAGTGGATGCCCTGGGTGTCCGAGTTGTTCAAGGATGTAAGCGAAGGAGATGAGGCTTTCAGCCTTGGCGTTCTCAGTGAGGCGTCACTGCGCGTGGCAGGCTATGGGCTGCGGCTAAACGGACCCTATGCATACAACGTAACTTCGGAGCAGGACTGGGTAAATCGGAGTGCCCCCGACGGCTACGTTATTGAGGTTGGCGGCGCGGAGTTACTGTTGGGACTGGAGCCTGCGGACTGGCCGAATGCAGTAGCGCACAGGCGGGTGGGGCAGGGCCGGCGCGAAGCGATCGTTGCAGTGGTTTTGCATAGGAATAAGGTGGCGGGTGTGGCGTCCGCTACCACTGACTCAGATACACTATGGCAGATAGGTATAGACGTGCATTCTCACCACAAGGGCAGGGGAGTGGGCGCCGCGCTTACTTCGCAAACGGCGCGTGCCGTGATCGACGAGGGCAGAGTGCCATACTACGGTTCGAGCATCAACAACATCGCCTCGCGGCGCACGGCTCAGTCTGCGGGATTTTACCCGTGCTGGGTGTCGGTGTTCACCACGGCAGTCTAGCGTGGGAGGCTCCGTGTCGCGGCGGGATGTGCAGAGAGCGAGACACTTAAGATGAAACATATTTGGATAGCGGCTGCGCCCGCGCTTCTTCTTCTGGCGCTGGTCGCCTGCGCACCCTTGACCGATGAAGTGTCCTGTCCTGACGGAAGCGAACTCTTTGACGAATACCGCCTTTTCTTCGGACGGAATATAGGTGATGTCGAGGGCGTAAGCGATGACGACTGGCGAGCGTTCCTGGCGGATACTGTTACGCCGCGCTTCCCCGATGGACTATCGGTCTTCGATGCGGCGGGGCAGTGGCGTGACTCCCAAGGGGAAATCGTGCGCGAACCATCCAAGATGATGCTGATTCTGACTGTACCGGATTCGGATGCGCCACAGAAGCTGGACGAGATTGCGAATGTGTACAAGCAGCGCTTCAATCAGGAATCCGTGCTGCGTGTTACGGACTCGGTGTGCGTGGCGTTCTGATGTGGCAGTGTGAGCGCTCTGAAAATTCACGGTGGCAACTTCTCCCTTGACAGCCTGCCTAGCAAGACTACAATTGCCTGAAACTTAAACCCCTTTGCGATAAGGAGAAGCTGCAATGCCGTTCTATACTAAAGGCGACGTCCGAATCCATTATGAGGAGGTCGGTTCCGGCTTCCCACTTCTTGTTACGCCCGGCGGCGGCTTGAACTCCGTCATCAGCGGCTGGAGCAATCAGGTATTCAATGCCATGGAAGTGTTCAAGGACGACTTCCGCTGCATCACAATGGACCAGCGCAACGCCAATGGTGGCGAGTCCACTGGCCCCGTTCAGGTCAACGACCCTTGGGGAGCGTTCGCTGACGACCAGCTTGGGCTGATGGACCACCTCGGCATAGATAAGTTCTTTTTCATGGGCTACTGCATCGGCGGTCCTTTCGCGATGAAGCTCATCGAACGCGCTCCCGAGCGAGTCGTTGCGGCAGTGCTCTGCCAGCCGGTAGGCCACGCCAGCGCAACTCCGGATTCCATGTACGACTCCGGCCACGACCTCTGGGGGCCCGAGCTGTGCGCTCACCGCCCGGACGTAACGATGGAAATTGTGGAACAGTACCTGCACAATCTCTACCGTGTGCAGCCGGACTTCATGTACTGCGTATCCCGCGACTTCGCGCGCTCGTGCCAGACCCCGCTTCTCGTCATGCCGGACGACACCCCCTCACACTCCTTAGAAGCGGCAATGGCGATGGTGGCTCTTGCTCCCAAAGCGGAAGCAACCGCGTATCCATGGAAAGAAGATGAAGGTATGATGGCACAGACCATAGAGCAGGTGCGCACCTTCCTGCATTCTAATCAGCCTTAGCAGAATCCTCGCAGCGGTGGCGTTGCATGACCCGCAACGCCACCACGTACTCTTGCTCAGCGATTGCCGTTGTAATATCGCGCGGCTCGCATCAGGTTTCGGCAGCGAACACTCCCTCAAGGCAAAATCGGAAAGGACTTACCCGTTGAGAATCGGTATTGACGTCGGCGGCACATTTACTGACCTCGTTGCGATGGATGAAGGAGACTCGGCGCCCGTGGCGTTCAAGACGCCTACAACGCCCGCCGACCCGTCGGACGGCGTGCTTAATGGCATAGCGGGTCTTGCATCCTCACTGGGGTTAGACGTCAGCGAACTGCTGCAAAAGGCGCAGGTCATCATCCATGGCACTACGGTCGCCACCAACACCCTCGTGGAGAGAAAGGGCGCAACGGTAGGACTAATCACCACTGAGGGCTTCAGAGACTTGCTGGAAATCCGAGAAGGCCTTAAGGAAGATAGGTACAACCTGCGTATGAACCAGGTTGAACCGCTCGCGCCGCGATACCTGCGTGTCGGCGTTGCGGAGCGTGTGGACGCCGGCGGCAAGGTCAGGCGTGAGTTAGACAAAGATGGGTTGAAGCGGCAGGTAGAGTACCTGAAGTCCGAAGGCGTGGATTCGGTGGCAATCTGCTTCCTGTTCTCGTTCCTTAACCCTGAACATGAGCAGGAGGCGGAAAGAGTCGTGCGCGAAATGCTGCCGGACGCTTATGTTTCCGCATCGCACGTTATCTTGCCCCAGATAAAAGAGTTCGATCGTCTTTCCACGACCTCTCTCAACGCCTATGTAGGTCCATC
>JAGGDZ010000474.1 GCA_024648655.1 Chloroflexota bacterium
CTGGCGCAGTTCGTCAAGTCCGTTTATTAGATACGCGGGAATTCCGCGGGACTCTGCCACTTCCCGCAGTCGGTTGCAGTTCGAACTGTTCGGCGCGCCAACGACCAGCATCAGGTCAACCTTGTCAGTGATTTCCTTGACAGCGAACTGCCGATTGGTTGTGGCGTAGCAGAGGTCGTTCCTGATAAGGGCGTCGGAGAATCTGCTTTGAATGCCTTCAATCGACCGCTTGGTGTCATCTACTGAGAGCGTAGTCTGAGTCAGCACAGTAATCGGCGTGTCAACGTCCCAGTCCGGCAAATCCAGCTCCTCCCGGTCGTCAACAAGGTGCATTTCCGTCTGACCCATCGTGCCCTTGACCTCCTGGTGGCCTCGGTGACCTACAAGTATGATTCGCCTGTTTTCGTTGTTGTACCTTCTAGCTTCGTTGTGTACTTTGGTAACGAGCGGACAAGTGGCGTCGATAACCTCAAGACTACGCGCCTTAGCCTTGGCAAAATCCTCCGGCGGCGACCCGTGAGCGGAAAATATGACCTTTGACCCCTCCGGTATCTCGTTCACGTCCTCGACGGTTATTGCGCCTTTCGCCTCCAGAGCGTCCACCACATGCGAGTTATGAACTATCTGGTGCTTAACATAAATGGGCGCCCCGAAGCGCTCCAAGGCAATCTCTACAAGGTCTATTGCCCTGACCACACCGGCGCAGAATCCCCTCGGCGCACCAATGAAAACCTTCATTTTCTTACCCCCTTACGGCAGTTTCGCAACCCAATCTTACCACACAACCGGGCAAACCTTGTCCGTAAAATTGTTTCATATACCCAACCACCCGTTTATAATAATGTGATAGATGGCTGACCATATCATCTGACGATGAGACACCGAACGCGCTGTGTCGGGGGAATGCACATGAAGCTTGCCGATCGAATGAGCCGACTGGGAACCGAGACCGCCTTTGAAGTCCTGGCTAAAGCGCGCCGCTTAGAAGCCGAAGGCATGGACGTCATCCATCTTGAAATCGGCGAGCCGGACTTCGATACTCCAGAGAACATTGTCGAAGCGGGCGTGACGGCGCTCAGGCGCGGCGAAACCCACTACGGTCCCTCTCCAGGCTTCCCTGATGTTCGCGCATCCATCGCGGATGAAATTTCGCAGACGCGCGGCATCTCGGTGACTGGTGACAATGTCGTTATTACGCCGGGCGGCAAGCCGATTATGTTCTTCATCATGCTTGCCCTTGTTGACTACGGCGACGAGGTTCTGTATCCGAACCCCGGCTTCCCCATCTACGAGTCCATGATTAGCTTTGCCGGCGGCGTTCCGGTTCCGATGCGCCTACACGAGTCGCTTGATTTCAACATAGACGTTGACGAAGTCGCGGCTCAGGTAACGGACAAGACGAAGCTGATGATAGTCAATTCGCCTAACAATCCTTGTGGCAGCGTGCTCTCCAGGAAGCAGATTGAAGCGCTCGCCGATCTTGCTAAGGAACATGACATCATCGTGCTTTCAGACGAGATATATATCCGATTCCTGTACGAGGGCGCTCACCACAGCATCGCTTCGTTCCCCAATATGCGCGACCGTACTATAATCCTTGACGGATTCTCCAAGACTTACGCAATGACCGGTTGGCGCGCCGGCTATGGAGTGATGCCGCTCGAACTCGTCGAACCTATCTCGCGCCTGGTCACGAACAGCGTGTCCTGCACAGCCAGCTTCACCCAGTACGCCGCGCTCGAAGCGCTCGAAGGTCCACAGGACGCACCGGACAGCATGGTCGAGGAGTTCGCGCGCCGCCGCCACATCATCGTGGACGGCCTCGATGCCATCAAAGGGGTCCGCTGCGCTACGCCGAAGGGCGCATTTTATGCTTTCCCTAATGTTGAAGGCACAGGGCTGAGCAGCAGAGAGTTCGCCGACCGCGCTCTGGAAGAAGCAGGCGTCGCCTGCCTTTCCGGTGAATCATTCGGCGAATATGGCAACGGCTTCGTTCGCTTTTCATTTGCCAATTCCGTTGAGAACATAGAAGAAGCGCTTAGAAGACTCGACCGATTTGTTCAGTCCTTGTAATCACTTCCACTCATCCTGTCAGGTTAGGCGGTACGATGCGCACCTTCAGATTGGCAATGGCGCAGATGAACGCCACCGTCGGAGACCTCGACGGCAATGCCGAGCGCATCAGAGACGGCATCCATGATGCGCGTGAGCTTGGAGCGGATCTGATCGCTTTCCCGGAGCTTGCGCTGCCCGGCTATCCGCCCGAAGACCTGCTGCTCAAGCCTCAGTTCATACGCGACAACTACGATCGCCTCCTACAGATAGCCGTCGAATGCAAGAACATCGCAGCCGTCATCGGGTTCATCGACGCGGACGCTGACATCTACAACGCCGCCGCCGTTATACACGACGGGAAGATAATCGGCGTTTACCACAAGATGTACTTGCCAAACTACGGCGTTTTCGACGAGGATCGCTACTTCGCGCCGGGGAACGAATGCCCTGTCTATACGGTCAGCGGCGCGCCCGTCGGCGTCAATATCTGCGAGGACATCTGGTACGCTACGGGTCCCGCCGTAGTACAGCGCGCCGCCGGAGCAGAGATCATCGTCAATATCAACGGCTCGCCATTCCACGCAGGCAAGCGCGCGTTCAGAGAGAAGATGCTTGCCACCCGCGCATCGGACAACGGCGTGTTCGTTGCTTATGTCAACCTTGTTGGCGGACAAGATGAGCTTGTGTTCGATGGAGGTAGCAGTATCTTCGATCCCGACGGAGAGATCGTAGCCGAAGCGGCACAATTCGAGGAACAGCTTCTCGTTGCGGACCTCGACGTCGAGGCGGTCTTTCGATCTCGCCTGCGCGACCCGCGTACCCGCAAGGAGCGCGGCGCAGACCTCACGCATATCGGGAAAGCAGTCAATATACAATTGTCGGAATACTCCGAGGATGCCGTTAAGCCCCCACTTCCCTGCGTTCACGCACACGACGCCGAACCTGTCAAATTGCGGCATGAGTATGACGAGACTGCGGAAGTCTATGCTGCGCTGACACTCGGCACACGCGATTACATGCGAAAGTGCGGGTTCAGCAAGGCGCTCATCGCGCTTTCCGGAGGCATTGACTCCACTCTTGTCGCCGCAATAGCCACCGATGCGCTGGGCAGCGAAAATGTTGTCGGCATCGCAATGCCCTCGCGCTATTCGTCCGAAGGCAGTGTCTTAGATGCCACAGCGCTCGCGAACAACCTCGGCATTGACTTATGGACGCTTCCAATCGAAGATGCCTTCAGCGCCCATCTGGACACCCTAGCGCCTAAGTTTGCAGGCACCGGAACCGGTGTTGCCGAGGAGAACATGCAGTCTCGCATACGCGGCAACCTCATCATGGCGGTGTCGAACAAATTCAATTGGCTCGTGCTGACGACGGGGAACAAATCTGAGATGGCGACCGGGTACGCTACCATATACGGGGACATGGCGGGAGGCTACGCGGTAATCAAGGATGTTCCGAAGCAGCTTGTGTATGAACTTTGCCGATACCGCAACACCATTGGAGACGCGCCGGTAATTCCTCAGAGCGTTATCGACAAGCCGCCGAGCGCGGAGCTTCGTCCGGATCAGAAGGACGAAGACTCCCTTCCACCCTATAGCATCTTGGATCCGATCCTAAAAGCGTATGTGGAGGACGACTACTCCTTCGACGACATAGTGGCTATGGGTTACGAGCGGGATACGGTGAAGCAGATAATCACGCTCGTTGACCGGAACGAGTACAAGCGCCGACAGTCCCCTCCAGGCATCAAGATTACCCCGCGCAACTTTGGACGGGACAGGCGCATGCCGATCGCGAACCGGTATCGGCCGTTCTAGCCAGCATAGAGCTTTGTTGCCGCCATATTTACAACTTGGTACGGCAAGCCACTTGCCTCAGCCGCGCGCCTCCCGGCGGATGTAATCAGCAGAGTTCCGCCACTGCCCACCACATGTCCGTCAATCATGATGGTCTTTCCCGCCACGAAACTCATCGTCGGTTCGTTCGTCTCGGGGTTGACGATCGTGATGTCCGCGTCCGCACCCTCGCTGAAGTGCCCCTTGCCTGGCAGACCCAGCATGCGCGCGGGCGTCAGTGACAATTTAGTTACCATTTCAAGGGGTGTGAGCGCTCCGAATTTCACCAACGCCATGCTCGACTGAATAGCCACATTTCGCGGATGACAACCGCCGTCCGTGCTCACGGCGTCCACGATGAATTCACCCACCTTATTTTTCGCGGTCGTCAGCTTGAAGGCGGTTGACGGGAGGTTCACCGGGAAGCTCATACCCACATGAGTCTTCTCGCGCTCATACACGGTCAACGCCTCTTGACCTTTCAGATACACGACGTGCCCACCGCGCTGACCAATCACCGAGGCGTATCCGTCCAGTATCGCCTGCTCCATTCCTTCGCGCGTGGGGGCGTATCCTCGCATTGCGAGGCAGTTTCGAGGCACATTCGCTTGCACAAAGCCCTCGCCGTCGCAGCTTCCACTGGTGCCATTCTGTATAGCGTGGTACGCTTCCGAATTGAGTTGCGTCCGCATGCTCTCCAATATGCCCAGCGTCTCGTCGCACTCCGCATTGGCATCTTCGATAACTCCCCGGCAGTATGAGTTCACATGGCACACATGCAGCCGTCCATTCCCAACAATAGCGGGAATCTCGCGCATACCTTCCAGATGACTGCCCGATTCGCGAGTGCCGATATGGAACGCGACATACGCAAGCTGGTCGTTACAGGCATGAACTACGTCCGCGGTCGCCTGCGGACTGAACGGGTGATAGCCTCCCAGTATCTTTATCCCGAAGCATCCCTGGCGCAGAGCACCGGCAACAATGTCCCGCGCTTCAACCGCCGACGGTTCGTCCGACGGCATCGTCGCGCCCGGTATCAGCGCGTACAGCCCCGCTACATTCAGTCCGGCGCCCTTGCGTTTGATACCGTCCACAAGGCTGGGACCGGTCCCGCCCATATCGAGGACCGTGGTGGTTCCCGCTCGCGCCAGCATCGCGTAGCCGAGCGCCGGATCCCAGTTCCGGGACAACCCCGCCACATGCGCGTGAGTGTCTATCTGTCCGGGCATCACCCACCTGCCCGACACATCGACAATTTCGTCGCCGTCGAAAGGGTCCAGCTCCGGCTCAACTCTCGCAATCATCCCGGCTTTGACACCCACATCCGCAACGCCCTCGAATCCGTTGGCGGGGTCTAGCACCGTCCCGCCGCTCAATATCAAGTCATACTTAGCCATATTCTATCCATCCTGCACATCCTGTTAGCTCTCGACCGTTATGTTACACTGACAGGCGACAACTGCAAAACAGCGCTTTACATCAAGACACTTCCATGGGAGGACGAGATGACCAAGCTTGGAGCCATATTCCCCCAGACCGAGATCGGCAACGACACCGGAGCAATCCGCGAGTTCGCGCAGGCAACCGAGTCGCTCGGCTTCGACTTTCTGCTGGCGTTCGACCATGTGCTGGGCGCGAACGCCGAGACGCACACCGAACTTACCGGACCATATCGCCACTACGATGCCTTTCACGAGCCGTTCGTTCTTTTCGGCTACCTTGCGGCGGTTACGAGCAGTGTCGAGCTTGCCACGGGTATCATCATACTTCCACAGCGTCAGACTGCGCTCGTAGCCAAGCAGGCTGCGGCGGTCGATGTGCTCAGCGGAGGGCGCCTACGACTCGGAATCGGGGTCGGCTGGAACTATGTGGAGTATGAAGCTCTGGGGGAGAACTGGCGCAACCGGGGCGCTCGCTCGGAAGAGCAGATCGATGTCATGCGTCAACTCTGGACGAACGAACTGATCACTTACGAAGGCCGCTGGCATAAGATAACCGATGCTGGCATTCTGCCGCTGCCGGTCCAGCGCCCAATCCCCGTGTGGCTGGGCGGCGCATCGGACCGCACAGTGCGCCGCATCGTCAGCACCGGCGACGGCTGGATACTCACGGGACGGCCCGACGACCGCGCCAAAGGTCTGATAGACAAACTGCGCTCTTACGCCGAGGAAGCAGGGCGCGACATGGCGAGTATCGGACTTGAAGGGTGGGTATCGGCGAGCATCGGGGGAGCTGACGATTGGGCAAAGGAAGCGGAAGGCTGGAAGGCTCTTGGAGCAACCCACGTATCGCTGAACACCATGCGGGCTGACTTGGCTGACCCGGCCGCCCACGTAGAGGCGATTAGGCGGTTCAAGGAAGCGACGGCGGGGTTGTAAAGGCGGAAAGGTTGGAATAAGCAAAGCGGTCAGCCAATTATACCTGAAGTTGGCTGACCGCTTTACTTTTTCACTCATCCACCTCTACAAGCACTCTGCGAGTTCGAAGGGGAATATCATTACGAATATCCAGCGGCAAATCATCTTCCGGCAACTATATCCACGCCACCATCGGGGCCTGGTTTTGTCTCCAAGACCGTGTATCCTACCGCTTTAAGAATACGCGCCACCAGGTACTCTAGGCGATGCTCTCTGAACCTTTCTCGAATTCGCTCTATAATGCGGTCATCTATGGATTGTTCTATGTCCTCCTTGCCAACATCATCGTCCTCATCTTCGGAGCTTGAAATCGATGCGGTCGATTCTAATGCCTGTTCATTTCCCAGATATACGTTTACGACCCGTTCAATCCGCGATTCGGCATTGTCTATTCTGACCTGTGACAGAGTGAGTAGAGAATTGAATGAGCGAATCAAGTCTTGGTCAAAGTTAGCTCGCGGCACATCCTTAACCAGCCATTCCACCTTACGAGTATGCGGTAAGGGCTCTTGGTAATCTCTAGGCGTGTACACATAGTCGCCTGCTATCCTGCCAACGGCTAGCACCTTTTGCCGCTTGCGCGGCAACACTACCATTTCGCCTATTTCAAGGTCGTGCGCAAAGCGCCAAAGCTGGGATGCGAAAATGCAGCAGCACACTTTACATTCTCAGGGAATCGTGTCTCTTGAAAATGATTACGCAGTGCAACGCGGCTAGGAAAGCCCGTGACGCTCGAGTCTAAACCAGATCCTATACTAGACACCCCATTTTCAAGAGCGAACTCCTCATTTTCACCCAGCCTGCCAGCCCTGATAACCTATACTGCCATTCTCAGCCTAACTTAAAATTTCAAAATCATACCATCGATCTCGAATTATACGCTATAATACCCGCGCGACACTTAATCTAGCTTAGTTTATCCTTAACGCCATGACAGACTCCAACAACCTGCTCCAGACTCCCCTCTACGACACGCATGTATCGCTCGGCGCGCGCATCGTGCCTTTCGGCGGGTGGGCGATGCCGATTCAATACGACAGCATCCTGCAAGAGGCTCGCGCAGTTCGCAGCAACGTCGGCTTGTTCGATGTATCGCACATGGGCAGGCTGAAGATACGGGGAAGCGGAGCGGCTCCCCTGTTAAGTCGTGTGCTCAGCGTGGGCGCGATTTCGATGAGGCCGGGGCGTGCGCGATACTGTCTCATCTGCAACGAAGAGGGAGGCATAATCGACGACTGCATCGTATATCGCAACGACGATGAGGACTTTCTACTCGTGCCGAATGCGGCGAATACGGCAGCCGTTATCGAATGGCTCGACCGATGGAACACGAAGCCGGATACGGTAAGCATAATCAATATCACGGCTGAAACTGCGATGATTGCGGTGCAGGGACCTCAAACGATTACGATGCTGAACGCCGTCACAGCCGACGACATATCATCCGTCCTGCCTTTCAATACGACTCGAACGCAGATTGAGGGCACCGAAGCGATGCTGGCTCACACAGGCTACACCGGCGAGGACGGTTTTGAGGTCATAGCTCCGGCGGAGGCAGCAGCGAAGATCTGGAAGATGCTGCTGAAAAGAGGGGCTGCGTCCTGCGGACTTGGCGCGCGAGATGTGCTTCGACTGGAGGCTGGCTTGTTGCTGCATGGCAACGATATGAACGCGGACACCAATCCATACGAGGCTGGTCTCGGCCGTTTCGTCAGGCCCGACAGGCGCGGTTATATCGCCCGCGACGCCCTGCTGCGCGCTCGCGACAACGGCGTCGCAAGGAAGCTTGTAGGGTTTTTTATGACAGGGCGAGGCATAGCGCGGCATGGTCACGGAATCCACGTTGATGGGCGAGAGATTGGTGAGGTTACTAGTGGAGGACCGTCGCCTCTGCTTGACAGGAATATAGGCTTGGGGTATGTTCCTGCTGATTACTCGGCGGTTGGCACCAGCCTGCAAATTAACATCCGAGGCCGCCTCGTCGATGCCGAGGTAACGAGTCTTCCATTTTACATTCGGAGTGATGAATAATGACGCCTGAAAAACTCAGATACTCGGAGGAACACGAGTGGGTTCGCGTAGAATCGGACGTTGAAGTAGTAGTCGGAATTACCGATTTCGCGGCAGAGAGTCTGGGCGATGTCGTATTCGTCGAGCTTCCGGAAGTCGGGGCGGACCTGACACAGTTCGAGAAGATGGGCGAGATAGAGTCAGTGAAGGCAGTCTCGGACCTCTATTCCCCCGTATCCGGAACAATCACCGAGCGCAACGATTCGGTTATCGACAGCCCGGAACTGGTCAACGACAGCCCCTACGATTCCGGCTGGATGCTACGTGTTGAGCTTTCTGACAGCAACGAACTGGACAGGCTGATGTCCCATACAGAATATCAGGCGATGCTTGAGGCTCAGGGCTAGACTCCTGCCATACTGGAAGACGATCATCTGCTCACTCACTTGTACCCATGTTTATGCCCATGAATTACTCAGAAGACTTTGTGTCGCCATACTCTCCAAACACTGACGCTGACAGGCGCCAGATGCTCGACGCCATTGGCGTTGACTCGGTGGATGAGCTGTTCGCGGACATTCCCAAACAGTACCGCGACCCGAAGCTGCACCTGCCGGAGCCGATGTCCGAGTTCGACCTCAAGCGCCACTTCGCAGAACTGGCTTCTATGAATAAGGCGCCGGGAGATTACGCCTGCTTCCTCGGCGCTGGATCATACAGGCATCACATACCCGCTATCGTTCGCCAGCTGACGGGCCGCAGCGAGTTTATGACGGCTTACACGCCGTACCAGCCGGAGATTTCGCAGGGGACGCTCCAGACAGAGTTCGAGTTTCAGACGCTCTGCGCCGAACTGACGGCGATGGATGTTGCCAACGCAGGAATGTATGACGGTTCCACGTCGCTCGCGGAGGCCGTCCTTATGGCGGCCCGTGCAACACGACGCAGCAGCGTTGCCGTGTTGGATTCGGTCTCACCCGCATACACGAGCGTGCTGCGAACCTATACTGAAGCGCCGGGCATCGACATTGATGTGGTAAGCAGGGACGGACTGACGCTCACCGAAGATACTGCGTGTCTCGTAGTCCAGCAGCCGAACTTCCTCGGCTGCATAGAGGATATGCAAGCGATGGCTGATAAGGCACACGCAGTCGGAGCGCTGTTTGTCGTGTACGCAGACGCTCTGGCGATGGCGATGTTCACGCCTCCCGGTGAGTACGGCGCGGACATCGTGGCATCCGAAGGGCAGGCGCTGGGCGTGCCTCCGACTTTCGGCGGTCCCTATGTCGGCATATTCGCCTGCAAGCAGGACTACATCCGGCAGATGCCGGGGCGCATTGTTGGGAGGACGGTGGATACGCAGGGACGCACCGCCTATGTGCTGACCCTCCAGACGCGGGAGCAGCACATACGCCGCGAGCGCGCCACATCCAACATCTGCACGTCGGTCGCGCTCATAGCGCTGATGACGACGGTGTACATGGCAGCGAACGGCAAGCACGGCATGCGCCGCACCGCCGAACTGACCTACCAGAAGTCGCACTACCTCGCCTCGCTCATAGATGACATACCGGGTTACTCAGTCGTTGACGGTGGTGTATTCTTTCAGGAGTTCGCAGTACAATGTCCCATTCCAACCTCAACGCTCAACGAGCGACTGCTCGACTACAAAATTATCGGCGGGCTGGACATCAGCGACCAAATAGATTGCGGCATGCTTGTCTGCGCGACTGAGGTCAACACGCGCGAGGAAATTGAGTCCTTTGCCGCCGCGCTTGCGGCCATCCCTGAACAAAGCGCATCAGCATGACGACACTACTTGCAAGACTATCTCAAGACCGCCGTCGCCTCCTGATGGATCGCACCGTCCCCGGTCGAGTGGGCGCGACACTTTCGAAGAGCGATGTTCCCGAACAGCCACTACCCAGTCAGGATTTACTTCGAAGCTCGCTCGACTTCCCGGAAGTCAGCGAAAACGACATAGTTCGTTATTTCTCGCAACTCAGCCAGCTCAACTTTTCTATCGACCATAACTTCTATCCGCTGGGCAGTTGTACGATGAAGTACAACCCCAAAATCGACGATGAAATTGCGGGGATGCCGGGATTTGCGGAGATTCACCCCTTGCAGCCTGCCGCCACTGTGCAGGGCGCTATCCGACTGATGTGGGAATTGCAGCAGCGGCTCGTCGAGATAACCGGAATGAAAGGCTGCTCTCTCGCGCCCATGGCAGGCGCTGACGGCGAATTCGCGGGTATGCTGATGGCTCGCGCGTATCATCTGGACAGGGGCGACACAAAGCGCGACAAGGTGCTCATTCCGGACAGCGCACACGGCACTAACCCGGCGACGGCGAGCATGTGCGGATTCGAGGTCATCACATTACCCTCCGACGCAGATGGCAACACCGACCTCGAAGCGCTGCGGTTCTCGGTTGGCGATGACCTTGCAGGGCTGATGATAACGCTGCCCAGCACGCTTGGTCTGTTCGATTCCAACATACTCGAAGTAGTGCGAATCGTGCGCGAAGCGGGCGGCATAGTCTATGGCGATGGGGCGAATTTGAATGCCCTGCTAGGTCGCGTGAAGCTGGGCGAACTCGGCTTCGATGTGATGCACTCAAATCTGCACAAGACCTTCACGCAGCCGCACGGCGGAGGCGGCCCCGGCGCGGGACCTGTCATAGTTGGAGAGCGTCTGATGCCATATCTGCCCACACCGGTTGCGTGCCGCACCGAAGATTCCGGCGGCGTGGAAACATATTCACTGGATGCGCCGCCCAAAACTATCGGGAGGATGGGCGCATTTCATGGCAACTTCGGCGCTCTCGTGCGAGCATACGCCTACATGTCCACGCTGGGTAAAGACGGGATAGCCAACATCAGCCGAGATGCGGTCATCAACGCGAATTACATACTAAGCCAGCTTAAGGACCACTACGATCTCCCCTATGATCGCTCCTGCATGCACGAGGTGGTATTTTCGGCTCGCAGCCTGAGACGTGAGCACGGCGTAAGCGCTCTCGATGTCGCAAAGCGCCTGATAGACTACGGCATTCATCCGCCCACAATGTATTTCCCGCTCATCGTTGAAGAGGCGCTGATGATAGAACCGACCGAGACAGAGAGCAAAGAGACGCTCGACAGTTTCATCGAAGTGATGCAGGCGATAGCGGAGGAGGCGCGGTACGAGCCGGCCCTGCTGCACGAGGCGCCGCATGATACGCCGAATACACGGCTAGACGAGGCGACCGCCGCCCGGCGTCCGTACCTGCGCTGGCGGCGCGATCAATAATGATACAATAGTCGAACCGGCAGCCAATCGCGCCGGTTCAATAGACTGAGATAGGAGAGTGGATTGGATTATGGTTGATGTAGGACAAGTAGCGCCAGACTTCACGCTCCCGGCGCAAGACATGCGAAACATATCCCTGAGTGATTTCAGGGGCGAGAAGGCGGTCGTCCTCTCGTTCCACATCTTTTCGTTCACAGGCGGTTGAACGGACCAAGTCACCTCGATGCGCAGCTACAATGCCGACTTCGAGGAGAAGAATGCCCAGGTACTGGGCATCAGCTGCGATTCCCGTCCGTCCCAGACCGCGTACTCGACATCGCTCGGAAACATACCCTATCCGATACTGTCGGACTTCCATCCGCATGGCGCGATGACGCAATCGTATGGCATCTTCAACGAGGAGCGTGGCGCGCCGAATCGTGCCATCTTCATTGTTGACAAAGAAGGCGTAATTCGCTTCAAGCGTGTCTATGACAGCGCCCGCGCCCTCGATCCTCGGGATATCCTCGCCGAAATCGATAAGCTCTAGGCGCGTCCGAAATGAACAGAGACGCCTCCGCGCGGTACATATTTCATGAGGGTGAACACGCTCTCATAATTGACCGGCGGGGGCGACGCTATCTAGCCTTGCTTCGCTCCGGCGCAAAGTTCGAGTCGCACCTGGGCGCATTCGAGCACGAAAACCTCATCGGAGCCGAAGCCGGCTCGTGGATGACGACTAATCGCGGCCACGTGCTGCTTGCCGTCAAGCCCACTATGGCGGACTTTGCGCTGGAAATGCCACGAATCGCCACTGTGGGATACCCAAAAGACCTGGGAGCCATCCTAGTCTATGGTGATATCTTCCCAGGCGCGCGCATACTGGAAGCAGGCTGTGGAAGCGGCGCCGTAACGATGGCTCTGCTTCGCGCCATCGGTGAACACGGGGCACTTATCTCCTATGATGTGCGCCAGGACATGATAGACCGCACACGCGAGAATGTGAGCGCGATGCTCGCGGACACATCGAACCTCACCTTGAAGCTCGGCGATGTATATGAAGGCTTTGAGGAGCGTGAACTTGACCGGGTCGTTCTCGATCTGCCAGAACCTTGGCTAGTTGTGCCGCACGCTTCGGAGGGTCTGGTGCCCGGCGGTATTTTCGTCAGCTTCTCGCCAACCATCCTACAGGTTCATGAACTTGTACGGACATTGCGCGCGGCGCGTGCCTTCGAGATGATGGAGACGATGGAGGTTCTCCAGCGCCCTTGGAACGTGAGTACACGCAGCGTAAGGCCAGAGCACCGCATGGTGGCGCATACGGGCTTCATTACGGTCGCGCGGAGATGTTCGCCGCGCCCGACATCAAACGTCTCCGCTCGAGACTAGCGAGCTGCCGGTCTCCACTCACCCCACAGCGAGGGTGCCTCCCAAGATGTATGAGGATAGCGCCCTTCCATCAGCGGCATGTGGCGGCTGGAAAGAAGCGGCGTCTTCAAGTGTTGGCGCAAGTCACTTGGCGGAAGCGTGTCTTCAGCGCCACTTACACCCGTCGCCTTCTCCTGAATCAGGACTTTGAATCCGCCAAGACCTTCAGGTTTCAGCAATTCTCTCAGACCTACGATGTTCGCGCTGCGCTCATGCTGACTGACATTTACGCTTCGCATCTGTTCCATCATATCTCGGATGCCGAGATTGCCCAGCAGCTCCGCTTGCGTGGTGTACGCGACAGGGTTCAGTCCGAGAGAATGCCCCACGGCTTGCAGCAGCGAGAAATCGACATGCGCCGTGAGGTCTTGCTTGCCGATACGCCGGTATGGGCTGCTCCCTTCCGTGTGGCGGTAGTAAGTCTGGAGCGTTCCAAATCTCCGTCGCGCAGAATACAGTTCCACCGCCTCGTAGCCGTAGTCAATCGTCAGAACGAACCCTTTGGCAAGCGCGCGCGCAACTTCGTTGAGCCATGGTTTGACTTGAAGACTGACTTCACCACGGTGACCGTCCGGAAGGACAAAGCCCAGTGAGTCCAACCTCTCAGCCAGAAACGGAGTAGATGGCTCGTTCAGCGCCTCCGTGAATTCTTCCCGCGCATCTAGCGTGACGTGGACTTCTAAGAGTTCGCCTTCAGAAATCTGGAAGCGGTGTACGGGGAATGCGTCCACGAACTCGTTGGAGATGAAGCAGCCGACTATGTCACGCAGAGGTAGTCCGTCTGAGCGCAGCCATTGTGGGCGTGCGGCATCGGTTACTGTCTGACCGGCCGGCGCGGGAGCATAGCGATCCAAGCAAACATACGTAAGCGCGCGCGCGAACTCGCCGGACATCCGGGCAGTGTATTCGCAGACTTGATCAGCAAGCATGCCATTGCCCGCGCCCATCTCGACAACGGCGAATTCGGATGGATTGCCGAGACAGCGCCACATTCCATAGAGCTGTACGGCGAGCAGCGCGCCGAACGCGGGGTGGACTGCCGGACTCGTGTAATAGTCACCTGCCGCGCCGAACGGCTTTTCGCTAGTATAGTAGCCATCAACCGGATGGTACAACGCGATCTGCATGAACTCCGCAAAGGTGATGCTGCCGTGTTGACGTATGCGCCGCCTGATAGCCCTCTCGGCCGCAGTGACTTCCATCATGTCGTTTCCTGAATCAGCCATGAACTAAGAAAGGGACATCGGCATTCGATGTCCCTTTCAAATCATAATTTCAGATCAATTCCGTGGCTAGGAGTTTGACTTTGCCTGCCGCAGTCTCCTGTTATGAGAACCTTGCCTGTCCCAGCCAGAGCCTTGAATAGAGTTGTTGAACTCGCGGCGCTCACCGCATCGCTTGCACCGACCGACGCTCATGGGTCCGTTGGGGCTTTCAATCTGCCAGTGGTGAGTACACTCAGTAGTTTCAACGGCATCTTGAGTCATCGCGCAATCCTTTCGTCCAACTTTCGCGCTCTAGTTTACGCGCTCTAGTTTATCAGTATGCGGATTCATCTCTGTTCTATGGGCACATACTCCACGTCCATGTCCCCAACATAGAGCAGCCTCGGCCGGAGCAGGATGTTGTTGTCGAACTGCTCCATCACCTGTACAGTCCAGCCGGGGATGCGTCCCATAGCGAAAATGGAGATGAAGAGGTCTTCCGGTATGTCAAGCAGGTAGTAGATTGCGCCCGAGAAGAAATCCACATTCTGACAGATGCCGCGACGGGAGTAAGGTTCCATGACTTTGGCGACCGCTTCCAGAATGGAGTACCAGCCGGGTTGTCCTTTACGAACACCAAGGTCGCGAGCGTCATCCATCAAGTGGATGGAGCGGGGATCTACGGCTTTGTACACACGGTGTCCAAAGCCCATAACTCTACCGCCCTTACTGCGAAGGTCGGCTACATAAGCCGCGGCATTGGACTCGTCTCCAATCTCCAGCGCCATCTTCATCACTTCTTCGGCGGCGCCGCCATGTGAAGGACCCTTCAGCACACCGACGCCTGTCGTAACAGCACAATGAAGATCTGCCTGCGTGGACGCGGTAACCCTTGCGCCGAACGATGATGCATTGATGCCGTGCTCCGCGTGCAGGATAAAGTCCTTATCCATGAGCTTGGCATCCCTCGGATCAGGCTCCTCACCAAAGAGCATGTACAGGAAGTTGCCCGCGTGGTTCAGACTACTGTTCGGAGCGATGGGCTGCTTGCCTTCGCGGATGCGCGCATGCGCCGCGACAATTGTGGACGCTTGCGCCGTAAGCCTGATTCCCTTCCGCAGCGTCGCCTCAGCAGAGTTATCTTCCGTTTCAGGATCGAAGGTTGACAACGCGGAGATGGCGGTGCGAAGCACATCCATCGGGTGCGCTCTCTGGGTGATGCTGATGACATCCAGAACTTCCTCCGGCAAGCTTCGGTTAGCTTTCAATTCGGCGTCAAAGGCTTCAAGCTGCTCCTGCGTTGGAAGTTTGCCATAAAGCAGAAGATAGATGGTCTCTTCAAAGGTTGACTTGGTGGCGAGATCATCTATGTTATACCCTCGATAAAGGAGTTTGCCGACATCGCCGTCAATAAAACTTGACCTGGTTCGGTCTATAAGCACATCTCGAAGGCCTCTATGAATCTGGACCTTCTCTTCAGTTGCCATACGATACTCCTCCAGGTCCGATCTGTGGGATTTTACGCCTGTAATTCCTTTGCCTTGATGTCCGATTAAGGGGGTGCAGAGCAAGATGATTTTATCATTCTGCCGATTTGAGTGTCAAATAAACATTATCGCCAAAGTTGTAGTCTTGTGTGCCCTGCGCTATCCTATTCAGATGTAGAATGAACCTCAAGAACCGCGTAACATCGCGGATTTCAATGTGATTTTAAGGGGAGCGCGCGAAGTATAATGAGCAATCAGCAAGTGCAGGAATACAAGGGCGTTATGGTCTTGCCGGGCGAGCAGGAGGAGCGCAGGGTAACGCTTGCGCTGGACAAGACGGAGCCGTCGGTCGGCATTACGTTCGATGAGCCAATCGAGGGTAAGACTGAATGGCAATCAGAGAATCTCACGGTCGCCAACAGGCTGAAGTACGACGAAGTAGTGTTCCGCACAACCGGTCTGCCCAAAGAGGCGATCGAGGTTACATGGAAGTTCAACAGCAGCCTGATCGACGACTCGCTGGCGGGTGTGGTGATTGCCCTGCCAAACGACCAGCGAATCACAGGCGAAAAAGGTTTCGTACTGACGCGCAGCAATTAACGAAAAGAGACGGCAGCTAAAACCCTGCGCGCCATAGAAATATCTCTTCCGCCTGTTGGAGCGGTTAGTCCTCACCCGGGAACAACAACGTCCCGATGGTCTCGTATGCCTGAT
>JAGGDZ010000237.1 GCA_024648655.1 Chloroflexota bacterium
GTGCGAGGCGTTCATACCTTCCTTCGGCACGACATGGGGTTTCGTGATGGGGACGCCGGACGATGCCGTGCTCACCCTCACCGCCGACGAGATAGACAGACGTATCGCCAAGCGCATCATCGGCGAGCTGCGCAGCTACGACGGCACAGCCCATCAAGGCATGTTCGCCGTTCCAAAGTTCCTGCGCCGGGCTGTGACGGCGGAGACGCGCGTAATCACGCGAGACGAGCCGCTGTTTGTGGTGTAGGTGTTCATATCGGGTTGCGCCAGCGAATGTCAGGGAACACGCCAAAGTCTTGGTCGGCAGTATGTATCTCCGCATCGTGGTCTAGTGCGAGCGCGGCGAGATGCGCGTCCGTAACCAGCCTGCCCGCTCTACCGGCGGCAATAAGGCACTGCTCCAAGTGATTGAAATGGTTGACGCCTGCATCCAACCGGATGATTGGAGGATGCTGAAACCACGCCTTGACAATGGTGACGGCTTGCACGCCAGTCATAGGCGGCGACAACACGCTGGGATTAGTCGCCAGCCTGACAAATCCGACAGATACGGCAAGGGGAATGCCTACGATTTCATCCCCTATTAGCAGTTCGCCCCACCAACGGCGAGCATCGGCATGCCTTCTATCCCCTGTGTTGTGTGCGTACACGAGAAGGTTGAGGTCGGGGATAATCATCGACGCGCTTTTTCGAGATAGTCATCGATGTAGAGGTCGTCAAGGACTTGATTGAGCGACTTTCCCTCAAGCACGGGGTTGAGCTTGCCCTTATGTGGGGCGGCGCTAGTTCCACCCTCATAATCTCCGGCGCGGTCAGACGACATAGCTTGTCGGATAAGTTCATCGGCTATCTGGTCGCAGGACTTGTCATGCGCCAGACTTTGCTTCTCCAGGTAAGCCGCAACATCGTCCGATAGCGTAACTCTGATTGTCATCTTTTCAACCCCTTCGCACAGATGCGATTCACCACATACTCTACCATCTCTCGGGGCTTTCGTACACGGCACAGCCCATCAAGGCATGTTCGCCGTTCCAAAGTTCCTGCGCCGGGCTGTGGCGACGGAGACGCGCGTAATCACGCGAGACGAGCCGCTGTTTGTGGTGTAGGGTGTTCACCACAAATCTTCTGTATCGTCGTAATTGGCGATTTCCTGAATAGCGGTGTGCGCCGTTATCAGAATGTCATACAGTGCATCTATTTTCTTGTGCATCGTTATAGCCGCTTTCATCACTTCTACATCATCCACATCATACGCATAGTCATGAAGTGCGCCCAGCATCTCTAAGTCGTATGGACGCCTTTCGTTGAGAAGAGTAGATAAATCTTGAAACACATCTGCCTTGCCAGCAGCATATCCCTCATCATATATTTGCTTATAGAGTTGTCTGGCGGTCATGTCTTCTGTCGTCACGGCTGAAAACCTCCACTTTATATCCGGTAACGCCGGATGATACTATGAAGACACACCGGAATCTAGCCGGAAAACTGTTCGCCGGAGATAGAAATGAAAGCACAACAGCAGGGCTTCAGAAGCCTTGTGGATGACGCATATTCTGGCAAGCTCAGACTTCCTGAATTCCAACGTGATTGGAGGTGGACGCGAGCTAAAGTGCTTCGCCTTTTCGACTCGGTGCGAAAAAACTATCCGATTGGCGGCTTTCTGACTCTCGAAACTTCAGACCTTAACCTATCGCCTCGCCTCTTTGAGGGGATAGATGAAGAACAATCAGACATAGAAGCGTATGTGTTGGATGGTCAACAGCGCATCACCGCTGGGCTGATGCTGTACTACGGCATAGGCAAATCTCACTACTTCTTGGACCTCAAGGGGCTTTGGGACTTGGCAG
>JAGGDZ010000418.1 GCA_024648655.1 Chloroflexota bacterium
TTATCGCTCGTACTCGGTGGTGATGGGCGTTGACCACCTGATTCCGGTAGATGTGTATGTGCCGGGCTGCCCTCCCCGACCGGAAGCGCTGATGTACGGCCTGATGCAACTGCAAGAGAAGATTCAGCAGGACGCGAGGCAAAGCGGTAAGTCGGTCGATCAGTAAGTCGGTTGGGCGGTCTTGCTCCCCTGCTCATCATATTCTTTCTCTCATATCTGTCGATGTTAGCCCGGAGGGTGAGCTGAGATGACAACACATACCGAACGCCCACGCCGTACTAGGCGGCAGCGGCGCGAGCCTGTGATACCGACTGCACCTGTTGCGCTCGATGCGCGCGGGGAGGCATTGTCGGAGATACTTGGACGGGTGTTCAGCGACTTCGACGTGGAGGTCGGCGCCGCCGTTGACGAGGTTACGCTGACGGTACAATGCGGTGACGTGCCGGAAGTATGCCGCATCGCCCGACAGAATCCGGAGATAGATTGCGGCTACCTGCGTTGTCTGTCAATCGTCGATTATGTTGAGCGGCTCGAGGTGAACTATCACCTGTTCTCATTGGATAAGCGGCACAAGTTCGTGGTGAAGACGAACGTGTCGCCGGACGAGCCGAATGTGCCGTCCATCGTGTCGGTGTGGCGGGGGGCGGACTGGTTCGAGCGGGAGGCGCACGACCTGTTCGGCGTGGTGTTCGACGGACATCCAGGGCTGTCGCCGCTTCTGCTGTACGAGGGCTTCGAGGGGTTTCCGGGGCGCAAAAGCTTCCCGTTCCATGACTACGACGAGTGGTAGAATCCGGAGGGCGAGGCTAGTATTAGAGGCTCACTTCGTCAAGGAATGTGGACGCGGCTGAGGAGAGGAGCGTGGTGAGGTGAGTGTACAGGTAGGTCACGTCCTGCCCAAGGTATCGCCTCATAGCATCCGAACCGCCCGCAGAGCCGGAGACCTTGCCCGCAGACGCGACTGTGGCGAATACGCTGTCCATCGCCTCGCGCACTACAGGAGTGTTGGGGCGTCCGGGATAGCCCATGGACTGAGACAGGTCCGAAGGACCTACGAAGAAGACGTCAACGCCCTCCACCCGAACTATCTGCTCCACGTTCTTTACTGCCTCGGCTTCCTCTATCTGGACGCAGACCAGAGTCTCCGCGTTGGAGTATTCAGCGTATTCGGACATCGACATACCGTACCCGTAGGATGCGGACCTGACTCCGGCTGCCAGTCCGCGCTCGCCTAGCGGATGGTACCTGACGGCCTCGACTGCCTTTTCCGCATCGTCCGCGGTGTTGACATGAGGCACCTGCACGCCCATCGCGCCCCTGTCCATGAGCTGACCGATAGCCTCGAACGAATTGACTGGAGGCCTGGCGATGGGTGTGATGCCGGCGGCTTCGGCTGCCATGACCATCAGCTCGACGCTTTCCAGCGAAATCGAGCCGTGCTCGCAGTCGATGAGCACCCAGTCGAAGCCAAGCCGCCCTACGATGTCAACGATGTGGGGAGACGGAAACATGACCGAGACGCCGAACGCCGGCTGTCCTGAGAGTAGTTTGCGCTTCATGAGGTTGGGTTTCATGGGATGTCCGGCTCTCTCGCTTTCGGGTAAAATTGTTGATCTTCAGGCATGTTGTTCAGGTGAGTGGCGCATCGCGCCGCTTCGTATGGTATCACGGGGCGCTTCCGGCTGTGTCATATATGCGTCAGGCGGGCTCGGCAGATTCGCCGGTGTAGAACGCTGCGGTGAGTCTTGCGGCGGTGTGAGCGGCGGCAGGGTCATCGCCTGCTGCAATCGCCGCTTGCGCCCAGCCCTGGCTGCTGCCCGCGATGAATGCCTTGCCGTCGGGTGCGGCAGCTAAGGCAGCTTCATCCGGCATTGACGCTGTCGGCTGCGTGATATGAAAGTCAAGCCCTAGCATGCACAGATCCCAGCCGACGCCCGTCGCGCCCGGGCCGTATTCGCTCCAGTGCTCCGAGAGACGCTGCGTGTGAGTGAGCGTCAGCCGTGCGCGGTCAGCGCCTTCGCCCGAAAGGGATATTTCCACCCAGCTGACATCATCGCCAAACTCCCATGTGAGCGCGAAATGGGATTGTGGTATGCATGCGGTGATTTCGCCGCCGGCGTTGCCTTCCAATTGATAGCGGCCGCCGAGCGCCAGATCGCCGCTGACCGGCAGGAACCAGCGCGGAATGCGCTCGCCGTTCGTCACAGCGTCCCACAGGTCGTCGGGCGTCGTGGCGAAGGTTCGAGATATTGCAACGGCGCGAGCAGGTTGTCCGTCTTTTTCCGGCGACGAGACGGAGCGCTCAACTGCGCTGAGGTTGCTCTCGACATCGAAGTTCATAGCGGATTCCCTGCCTTTCCTCTCTTGCGGACGGGCATGTTTTATCACTCCACCGTCTTATTATATCCTAACCCTGGGTAAGTTATCGGTCTGAGGAGAGGCTGCCCGATGTGAGTTGAGCCGGTTCGCTGTATGATTGGCTGTGCGGTTCGAGGGATTGCCGGAGCGCAGGGGCTTCGCTTTCCGTGATGACGATGAGTGGTAGAGACGATGAGTGGTAGAATGGTGGGAGCAGCGCAATCCGGTCCGATTGAGAATTGACATGGCAAAGGTGATTTACTCGTCCGATATGCATCCCCGCAACAAAAAGGGCTACATTTACATTCCCTCCGTCCTGTTCATCCATGTTAAGTTAACACTATGCAAGTACAGCAGCAGCCAACCGAACAAGCCGATGCCCTCGACCTGATGGTGAATATGGGGCCGCAGCATCCCAGCACACACGGGGTGTTTCGTGTGGTCATCTGGGTCGATGGTGAGCGCATCGTGCGCGCCGAGCCGCATATCGGCTACCTGCATCGCGGCTCGGAGAAGCTGTGCGAAGGCGAGCTTTACAGCCAGATTATCACGCTGTTCGACCGCCTCGACTACGTGGGCAACCTGAACTGCGAGCTTGCGTTCGTGCTTGCCGCCGAGAAGCTGATGGGAGTGGAGGTTCCGGAGCGGGCAGAATACATCCGCGTCATCCTATCTGAGCTGAACCGCATCGCCAGCCACATGCTCTTCTACGGCGTGTATGGGCTGGACGTGGGCGCGATGACGCCGGTGCTGTACGGATTCCGAGAGCGCGAACGCATTCAGGAGCTGTTCGAGAGCGTAACGGGCGCTCGCATGATGCACAACTATTTTCGCATAGGCGGCGTGAAGGATGACCTGCCTGCCGATTTTCCCGCACGAATGAGCAGCCTGATGGGACAACTGAACCGGGGTATCGCCGAGTGCGACGAACTGCTGTCGCAGAACGAGATGTTCCTTGCGCGCACGAAGGGAATCGGTGCTGTGAGCGCACAGGACGCTCTTGACTTCGGCATCACCGGACCGGCGCTGCGGGCGAGCGGCGTGGCGGAGGATGTGCGAATATCAGAGCCGTACTCCATATACGACCGCTTCGACTTCGGCATTCCGGTGGGCACTTACGGCGACTGCTGGGACCGGTACTACGTACGAGTGGAGGAGATGCGGCAGTCGATGCGAATCATCGAGCAGGCGATGGCGCAGATGGAGGATGGGCAAATTATGGCAAGTGATCGGCGCATAGCGCGGCCTCGTCCGCCTAAGGGAGAGGTCTATGTCCGCACCGAATCACCGCGCGGCGACTTCGCGGTCTTTCTTGTCAGTGACGGCACGGACAAGCCCTACCGCGTGAAGGTGCGGGCGCCGTCCTTCGCGAACCTTCACGCGTTCCAGCACATGCTAAGGGACGCCTATGTCGCGGACGCGGTGGTGATACTGGGGTCAATAGACATTATTTTGGGTGAGGTGGACAGGTAGAACATACATCGATGTACAGTATGGGACGTTACGGGATGGATATAGAGTGTAGATGACTTTTCAGACCGGCATATACATAGTTATCGGCGCCACAGCCCTGCTCGTCTTTCTATCGGTGATGGTGCTCGCGCTGACATGGCTTGAACGCAAGGCGCTGGCGCGCATACAGATGCGGATGGGCCCCATGCGCGTGGGCTTTCATGGGGCGCTTCAACCTGTAGCCGACGCTATGAAGCTGGTTTCCAAGGAAGACATCCTGCCTTCGTGGGCAGACAGGCGCGTGTATTGGCTTGCGCCGCTGGCAGTGTTCATACCGGCGTTTCTGCTGTGGGTTACGATACCCGTTGCTCGCGACATCGCGCTCGCCAACCTCGATTTGGGGCTGTTCTACATCGTCGCCATATCGGTGCTGTCGGTGATGGGGCTTGTGATGGCGGGCTGGAGTTCGGCGAACAAGTACGCGATGCTTGGCGGGCTGCGGGCTGCCGGGCAGTTGGTGAGCTACGAGATACCGTTCATCATGGCGATACTCGCCGTGGCGATGCTGGCGCAGACACTTAACCTGGGGGAGATCGTGGCGGCGCAATCGACATTCGCTTACATACTGATTCTGCCGTTGAGCCTGTTCCTGTTCCTGACAGCGGGGCTTGCCGAGCTTGGGCGCACGCCGTTCGACATCCACCACGCAGAATCCGAGGTCGTGGGCGGGCCGTTCGTAGAGTACAGCGGCGCGCACTGGGCGGTATTCTTCCTCGCAGAGTACATCAACACCTTCACGATAGCGGCTCTTACTGCCCTGCTCTTCCTCGGCGGCTGGGGCTGGCCTACGATGCCCTTCGACGGCTTGCCGCACTCGGCGCTGTCGGCGCTATGGTTCATGGTCAAGACATACGCGGTGATTCTGATTATATTCTGGATACGAGGCACATACCCACGCCTGCGGATAGACCAGCTCATGGCGTTTGGCTGGAAGCTGCTGGTGCCGCTATCGTTCATCAACATAGTGCTTGTGGGCGTGACGCTATTCTACGGCTTGCCGCTGTGGGTGCTGAGTTTGCTCTCTATGATATTATTGGCAATAACCTTCTACATAATCGTCAGGAACGCGGGCACGCGCATGGAACGTAACACGGTATCGGTGCAGAGCGCGGCGAGTCTGCGAAGATGATTCCTCAGAATAAGGAAGCACAATGACCACCTTGGAAAACACGCAAACGGCGCAGGAACTGCCCGCCAAGTCGTATGGGCAGTTCGCGGCGGACGAGTATCATGTACTCGTTGCCTGGCGAAGCATCCTTGACAAATAACGACAAATAACGATTGTGAACTGACATGGCAGGCTTTCTTGAAGGACTGAAAATCACGCTCAAGACGGCGGGGCGCAAGCCCGTGACCGCGCAGTACCCTGAGCCGGAAAAGCGGCTTGAGGTGCAGGATCGCTATATGGGCTTTCCGGCGCTGACATGGGATACCGATGTGAACGAGCCGTACTGCACGGGCTGCATGGTGTGCATCCGCAACTGCCCGACGCAGTGCATGAGCGCGCAGATGAAGGACAACCCGCTGCATGCCGAGGGCAAGAGCCGCCGCCGCAAGATTATCGACGAATTCGAGATTAACCTTGGACGCTGCATCCTGTGCGGCATCTGTGTGGATGTCTGCAACTTTGATGCCATCGAGATGAGCCATGAGCACGAGTTGAGCAAGTACGAGCGCAACGGCAACCGCGTTGACCTGCCGGTTCTGCTGGACATGGGCAGGCGCTACCAGAAATCTACCGCATGGCAGCCACGTCAGCCCGAAAAGAACAGCGGCGTGCCGCCACCTCCGAAGGAGCCGGCCAAGAAAGCCGAGCCTATCGAGCTTGCACAAGTCTCCCGGGAAGCCGTTGAGCATCGGAAGGCTGTGATGCGCGCAAGAGCCAAGCAACGGGATGGCTCTGCGGCCGACGAGGGCAAAGCTCCACCTGAGAACTAGGACAGACGCAAACTTGATTACGCCTTCGCTGGTGCTGTTCTATGTAACCGGAGCGCTCACACTTGGGGGCGCTCTGGTTGTAGTCATGAGCCGCAACATCGTGTATGCGGCGTTCGGCTTGCTCGCCTCTATGGTTGGGGTGGCGGGGCTGTTTCTGCTGGCGCTGGCGGAGTTTCTGGCGCTGGCACAGCTGCTCATCTACGGCGGAGCGGTCGTCGTCGTCATTCTGTTCGCGCTGATGCTCACGCGGATTGAGGACTTCGAGAGCCTGTCGGACCATCCGCAGTGGCCCGTCGCGCTGATAGTCGCCATAGCCGTGTTCGGGGTGATAGCGGCGACCATCGTTGGGACAGCGGCGCCGGATACGGGTCGAGTCAGCCTGAGTTTTACCGCCCTTGGGAGCGCACTCTTCACAGAGTGGGCAGTGGCGTTCGAGGTGGCGTCGCTCGTGCTGCTGGTGGCGTTAATCGGCGCGGTGGTGATGGTGCGAACATCGGGTGACAGGGACTGACCTGCAAAGTCTCTTGACGCTTGACACGGGAAGGTTACCACGGGGATTAAATGCTAGAACTGGCGCATTTTCAGGTCATAAGCGCGGCGCTGTTCGCCATCGGCATGTACGGCGTGCTGGCGAGGCGCAGCGCGGTGCTCATCCTGATGTCCATCGAGCTGATGCTCAACGCGGTAAACGTGAACCTCATCGGATTTGCCGCGTTCGGGGACTTCACCGAGGGGCAGCGCGCGCTGGGACAGACGCTCATCATCTTCGTCATCACGATAGCCGCCGCCGAACTCGCGCTTGCTATTGCCATCATCCTGCGGCTGTACAGGAACAGGTCATCGGTGAATGTCGATGAGATAAACTTGATGAAGTGGTAGGAGCACCTTAATTGCACCTCGCATGGCTCATACCTGCCCTCAACGCCGCGGCGTTCGTCATCGTGGCGCTGGTCGGTCGTTGGCTGCCGGGGCGTGGCGCTTTCGTGTCTATACTGGCGATGGCGGCAGGCTTTGCTCTGTGGCTGATAGCGCTTGCGGACATGCTCGGCGGCGGCGCGTCAGTCGTCTCATATGGCGTGGAGTGGCTGACGGCGGGGGGAACGACTATCGGCTGGGGCGCGCGCATCGACCGTCTTGCCATCGTGATGCTTGGGTTGGTTACGTTCGTGGCGCTGCTGGTGCAGGTGTACTCGTTGGAGTACATGCGCGGCGACTCGCGCTTCGGCTGGTACTTCGCAGTGCATTCGCTGTTCGGAGCGGCGATGCTGGCGCTTGTGCTCGCCGACAATCTGCTGTTCCTGTACATTGCGTGGGAGCTTGTGGGACTTGGCTCGTACCTGCTCATCGGGCACTGGTGGGAGCGGCGCTCGGCGGCAGAGGCGGCGAAGAAGGCGTTCATCACCACGCGCATAGGCGATGTAGGCTTGCTTATCGGCATCATCCTGCTGTTCCGCGCGACCGGCACATTCGACATATCCGACATCATCGCGGCGGCGCAGTCCGGGGCAATCGGTCAGGGAACGCTCACAGCGTCGGCGCTGCTGCTGTTCATGGGCGCGATGGGCAAGTCGGCGCAGTTCCCTTTCCATGTGTGGCTGCCCGACGCGATGGAAGGCCCGACGCCGGTGAGTGCGCTGATACATGCGGCGACGATGGTCGCGGCAGGCGTCTATCTGGTGGCGCGTATGCTGCCACTGTTCGAGCTTGCGCCGGTCGTGATGCTCGTTGTCGCCGTCATCGGGCTGATAACCTTCCTGTACGCGGGAACGCTCGCGCTGGTGATGACCGACATCAAGCGCGCGCTGGCATACTCCACGATAAGCCACCTCGGACTGATGATGCTGTCGCTGGGCGCGTTCGGACTTGCCGCCGCCATCTTTCACCTTGTCGCGCATGGTGTGTCTAAGGCGATGCTGTTTCTGGGCGCGGGCAGCGTAATGCACGGGATGGATGAGGAGACGGACATACGGCTGATGGGCGGGCTACGGCGGGCGATGCCGCTGACCGCGCTGATATTCATCATAGGGGCGGCATCGCTTGCGGGTGTTGCGCCACTGAGCGGGTTCTTCAGCAAGGACGAGGTGCTGGTGGCAGTGCTGGAGCATGGCAGTCCGGCGTTCCTCGCGCTCACGCTTGCCGGAGTTGCGCTTAGCGCACTGTACATGGCGCGCTTGGTCTGGCTGACATTCTTTGGCAGCGCTCGCAGCGCGAACGCAGAGCACGCCCACGAATCACCCGCGCTTATGACCGTGCCGCTACTGCTGCTCGCGTTCTTTGCGCTTACGCTGGGCGCGATTGCGATAGACTGGGGCAGCATGCATCACGGCTTCGCCTACTGGATGACGGAGGGGCACGAGAAGTTCCACATCGTGCCGTGGCTGACGGTTGCGTCGCTGGTGCTCGCGGTCGGAGGAATCGCGTTGGGCTGGCACGTGTATGGAAGGGGCGAGTACGCAGCGCAGGCGCACCATGCGATTGCATCGCGATTCCCGACAGTTCACCGCGTCCTGCTGAACAAATACTACATGGATGATATGTACCAGTGGGTCATAGACCGCATCGCGCTGACATTCAGCCGTTTCATCGCACTGTTCGACCGGGCTGTTGTGAACGACCGTGGAGTTGACGGCGCCGCGCTTGCCGTGCAGCTGACGAGTTGGTGGCTGAGATTGACGCAGACGGGACGGCTGTATAATTACGGCGCGGCAATGGGGGCCGGCGCAGTGGCGCTGGCGCTGGCATGGTGGGCGCTGCTGGGCTGACGTATCTGCCCGAATTACGAATCAGGAGGCAAGACAATGGCTGACTACATACTGGTTGTGCAACTGGATATTCCCAACGAACTGGAGGACGATTTCAATCGAGCGTATGACGAGGAGCATGTGCCGAACCTGCTGAATGTGTCGGGTGTGCATGGCTGCGACAGGTACAAGCTGGAGGATTCTACGGACGAGGGAATGGCGCGGTACGCCGCCGTGTACCACATAGACTCGCCGGACATCCCGGACAGCCCGGAATGGCGCGAGTGGGCGGACAAGGAAGGCGAGTGGGTCTCGAAGATTCGTCCTAACTACTCAAATCGCACGCGCTCGATTTTCAGAAAGATTTAGGCAAGAAGATTTAGGCAGAAAGATTAACTGACGCTTGCTCTCCTTGCCTTCTCCCAAAGGGCATGGGCAAGAAGAATGGCAATCACGCCCACGACCACCAATTCAAGATGAAGCCGTCATCGCAGATAGTTGGGGCTTCCGGGTATAAAGCCGCTTCCTCCACTTGGCAGACCGGCTGATGGGTAAGGCGCGTTTTGGGGGATACCGCCATAACAAGTAGAAGACGACAGGACTGGCAGGACGTTTGACCAATCGCTGCACTTGCCACTGTCTTCTTCACACACCCTTACGACGTAAGAAGTGGCCGGTGAGTGTTGTGCACAACCACGAAAATCAGGGGAAAAGCGATAGTGATCTGAGGAGTCAGGCCACCCCTTTGGATATGTGGCTGATCCCTTGTGTTGCCACTGATAATGTGCCCGATAGTCACCAGCAAGCTTACTGAAGGTCCGCCCGTTGAATTTATAGACACGCGCTTTCAAATTGGATGTGTCGGATGTGTCAATACTTGTCACTCGTGACAAGTCCCATATCAAAGCGTAATATCTTACATGAGCATTAGAATGATCGCTAAAACTAAGCTCGATCTCCGGGGTGTGAAAGGAGTTTGGTTCGTCTTGAGGTGGAAGCCCGGTCATAGGGAAGGGACCCGAACGCTTCCGATCCGTCCACCACCAAGGACAACTCGACCTCGACCGGTATGTGACAATGTTTGACCAGGGACTGCAATTCT
>JAGGDZ010000281.1 GCA_024648655.1 Chloroflexota bacterium
CCTGGCACTGCCATGAGGTATGTCCGTCTATGAGGCAGCCAAGCGCCATGTCACGCTCGGTTATGATTCCTGCGAGCGCGCCGTTGTCCGTAACGACAATGCATCCTGTGTTATGCGTCTGCATCATCTTCGCTGCGTCCGCCACACTTGTCGTGAGGTCAACTACCGACACATCGATGCTCATCAGATCCGCAGTACGCATAGCCGCTCCTTATCTATCTCATCTATCTCGTAATTCTGCAATTCTCTAACAACTTTACCATTTCATTGTGAACTACATCACAAATTCTAGACGATGTTTGTTATCGGAATGTTGAATATCTGTTAAGTCCGTGTTACAGAAAGCGGCAGGCGGTCAAGGCGAAGCGTCTTTCACCTCATCTCAACTCACGCATCAACTCACGCACATCAAAAAGATAGGGGCTCTGCGTCATTGCTAACTCTCCCTGCGTCACCACAAGGCAGATGAGGGTCTATCTAATTGTCTCATTTTTGACAAGAAATTCGGTTGACTTGCCCACTACTGCGTCAATATACTTTGGTGAGTGTGAATGTAATGGGATGTCTTGGTTGACTCGTCCACTTACGGGTAAAAGGCTATTTCTGCTGATGGCCACATCGACCGGATCGTCATCGCGCCTAGCGCCGGAGTGTTCGCTCGATGAGGCGGCGCGAATGTCTTTTCAGCACCTCATCACCGTCCCAGGCACGACTACCCCCTCGAATCGCCCATCACAACGTAATTGCATTGCTTTTTCCGTATCAAAATGGCCGTGTCGCCTTGCCGGGGATACTTGCATATATCACCAATAATTAATTGGAACTCGCTTAACCGGGTGCATCAATAAAATGACTAAATTTGTGTTCGTAACGGGCGGAGTGGTCAGCTCTATTGGCAAGGGCATTGCCGTCGCGTCTCTTGGGCGGGTGTTGAAGAGCAGAGGTGTATCCGTTTCGGTGCTGAAGCTCGACCCATACCTAAATGTTGACCCCGGCACAATGTCACCGTATCAGCACGGCGAAGTTTTCGTGACGCGGGACGGCAGTGAGACGGACCTGGACCTTGGTCACTATGAGCGTTTCATAGATGTGGAACTCTCGCGCGCGTCCAATCTGACCGCCGGCCAGATATACCAGGATATTATCTCACGCGAGCGGCAGGGCGAGTTTCTGGGCGGAACCATCCAAGCCGTTCCACATGTAACGGACGCCATCAAGCAGCACATGCTCAGCCTAGCGCAGACGAGCGAAGCCGAAGTCATCATCGTGGAAGTCGGCGGCACGGTCGGCGACATCGAAGGGCTGCCATTCCTCGAAGCGATACGGCAGATGCGTAACGAGGTGGGACGTGACAATGTGTGCTACATCCACCTGACATTTCTGCCCTTCATCATGGCGACGGGCGAACTCAAGACGAAGCCCACACAGCATAGCGTCCGCGAACTGCGAAGCATCGGCATTCAGCCCGACGCTATAGTCTGCCGCAGCGACTATCAGGTCGATGAGAACATCAAGCACAAGATAAGCATTCACTGTGATGTGCCGATTTCGGCTGTAATCACGTTGCCGACAGTGGAAACTGTGTACGAAGTACCGCTCATACTCGAAGAGGAAGGCATGGGCGAACTCGTCATAAATACCTTGAGCATCAAGAGCGGAGGGCGCGATCTAACCAACTGGGAGACGCTAGTAGAAGGCATCAAGACGCTGAAGAAAACCCTGCCCATCGCCGTAGTGGGCAAGTATGTTGACTTGCAAGACTCATACTTGTCTGTCAAGGAGGCGCTCTTCCACGCCGGCATGTCGCACGACGTTGACATCGATGTTCACTGGGTGCGTTCCGAGGACATTGAGCAGCAGGGACCCGAGCGTCTGCTGGGCGATGTGCGAGGCATCGTGGTGCCCGGAGGGTTCGGGCAGCGTGGCGTCGAAGGGATGATAATGACCGCCGAGTACGCGCGCACCGAGAGGATACCTTATCTAGGGCTGTGTCTAGGGTTGCAGGTTATGGTTATCGAGATGGCGCGCAACGGACTTGGCAGAACCGAAGCCAATTCCACAGAGTTCAATCCGCTGACGGCCGACCCGGTAATCGACATAATGCCGGAGCAGCGCGTCATCACGCAGATGGGCGGCACTATGCGGCTCGGTGAATACCCGTGTGAACTCATAGCTGACAGCAAAGCGCGCGCCGCGTATGGCGTCTCATCCATAAGTGAGCGCCACCGCCACCGCTTCGAGTTCAACAACGACTATCAGGAAGCGTTCGAAGCAATAGGACTTTGGCCTACCGGCCTCTCTCCTAACCGCAAGTTGGTAGAAATCATGGAACTTGACACCAATAAGCACCCCTTCATGCTGGGCGTGCAGTTCCACCCGGAATTCAGGTCCCGCCCTAACAGGCCGCATCCCCTCTTCCGGGAGTTTCTCACAGTTGCTATGGATACCCTTCGGGAGGGCGGGCAGCATTCCCTGCCTATGACTGATACCAAGCGTCGCGCGGATGCGTGATAATGTGGCGTTGCCATTGCCAGTTACAGCCTGTACAATGCGATAGACAGGGTATTTCGACTTGTGATATACTCTGCTGAGACCCCCCGGAAGACGCCCAGTGTTGCGGCTACATCTTTCCGATTGTCCCCTGCAAACGAGCGTCCTATTTTGCAAAACATCGCAGCAGCGATTTTCACCCGTAGTGCATTGGCTGCTAGGCTGTGTCTTACATCGGAGCGATTTCCAGTAGCTGATACTCCTTAGACATGAACGGCGAGACATTGTAATTCGCCGTCTCGCCACGAAGTGCCTTCTTTCCATCGAATTGCAGTCCTGTATTAGCCCTTTATCCCTTATCTATATCTATCGCCTGCGGGTGCGGAGTGTGTCATGAACCTAGCTGAACTTCAAAGTCTGAACAACGACGAGCTGTACAAGCTCGGAAAAGAACTGGGCGTCTTCGAGAACGGCAACATGCCGCATCGCCGCGAGATGATGAGCAAGGTGCTCGCCAATCTGTCTGAGAAGAACGGCAATCTCAAGGCGACCGGCATCCTCAGCATTCTGAACGACGGCTACGGCTTCCTGCGCCAGAGCGGCGGCACCGCCAGCAACTCGGACGTGTACGTATCCCAGTCGCAGATCAGGCGCTTCAGCCTCCGCACCGGCGATGAGGTTATGGGACAGGTACGCCCGCCCAAGGACGGCGAGCGCTACTTCGGGCTGGTGCGCGTGGAAGAGGTCAACAGCAGCGAGCCGGACCGCTCCCGCCGCCGCCGACACTTCGAGAGCCTGACGGCTATCCATCCCACCCGCCAGATCAAGCTGGAAACGCGCAAGGACCTGATATCCACGCGGCTCATCGACATGCTCGCGCCCATCGGCAGAGGGCAGCGCGGCCTCATCGTCTCGCCGCCCAAGGCAGGCAAGACCACGCTGCTGAAACAGATTGCGGACGGCATCGCCGCCAACGCGCCGGACATCCAGATTATGGTCGCGCTCATCGGGGAGCGCCCCGAGGAGGTCACCGACGTTACCCGCTCGGTGGACGGAGAAGTGTACAGCTCGACTTTCGACGAGCCGGTGGAAGACCACTGCCGCGTGGCTGAGATGGTCCTGGAACGATCGAAGCGACTGGTGGAGAGCGGCCGAGACGTCGTAATTCTTCTCGACAGCATCACGCGGCTGACACGCGCGTACAACCTTGCCGTCCCCAGCAGCGGCCGCACGCTCTCAGGCGGCATGGACCCCGTTGCCCTCTACCCGCCGAAGAAGTTCTTCGGGGCAGCCCGCAACACTGAAGAGGGCGGCAGCCTAACCATCATCGCGGCATGTCTCATCGATACGGGCAGCAGGCTCGACGACCTCGTGTACGAGGAGTTCAAGGGGACCGGCAACATGGAAGTACACCTCGACCGCCGCCTCGCGGAGCGCCGATTCTTCCCGGCGATCGACATCGAGCGAAGCGGCACGCGCCGCGAAGAGCTGCTGCTGGACGAGGCGGCGCTGCAGCATGTATGGCTGCTGCGACGGTTCGTGGCACTGCAAAAGTCCCAGGGCGACGACAACGCCATCGAAATTATCGACAAGATTATGCGGCGCACCCGCAACAACCAGGAGTTCCTCACGAACCTGCCGCGCCTGGCGCAGGAAGTGTCCCCCATTCGCAGGTAACGAACTTCGCAGATAACGAACTGCCGGTTCACTGAATTTGCCGGGTGAAGGAATTATCCAAGGAGATACCCATTGACGACCGAAACGCAGATTGAATCAGCCGAATTCCCCTTGTCGATGGGGGAGCGCATGGCGCGCATCGAGGCGCAGCAGGAGATCATAATCGAGCTGCTAAAGAGCCAGGACGCAAAGATAGACGCACTGGACCATAAGGTTGACACCAAGATAGACGCACTGGACCATAAGATTGACACCAAGATAGATGCCGTCAACGCGCGTATCGATGCGACTAACCACCGCATCTTTATGGCAGGGCTGGGCTTGTTCACGATCGTCGGCGCCGGCGTAGCTGCTTACGTGGTCAACCTGCTCGTATGAACCCCGACTAACTCGCCATTAACCCGCCATTAACCCCGCAGCCATTAACCCGCCGGACGCAGCGCCACCACACTCATTTCGCGCGGCAAGCTCGTCGGCGTTACGCGCAGCGTTGACTGCGATGCCGCTTCGGTCACGCCCAGCTCGGCGAGCAGCGGTCGCAGTGCCGCAGTGTCATCCGCGGCGCTGCCGCACTGCCAGCCCACCGGCACCACGATGCGCGGCCCTATCTGGTTCACCAGCCGCGCCACACGCTTCGCCGCCGCCACATCCAGACCCGCGTGCACCACAAGAACCTCCGTGTTGTTCAGCTCGTCCAGCTGGCGCGAAGTCAGCGTGGGCACTACCGCCCCCGCGTGGCAGACGCGCAACCCCTCCGCGCGTATCGTATAGACGGTGTTGACCTGCCTGTCCGACTTGTCATCCGGCTCGTCG
>JAGGDZ010000113.1 GCA_024648655.1 Chloroflexota bacterium
CAGATCTGGCTGCTGTACATCGACGGCATCCTCTGCACCTACGTGACGCAAGGCACGGCGGAAATGTCGCCGGGGCGCGCGCAACGCATCGCCAGGGCGCGCATCAACCGCACCATCTCTACGCTGACCGACGAGCGTGACGCGGCCCAGGCCCGGGCGGCCTTCATCGCCGATTCGCTGGGTCAGGTCAAGGACATGCTCGAAGAGCGGATCGTGTTCCTGCGTAGCGAGGAAGAGCGTCTGAACGGCCAGATCGCCATGTTGTCCGAAGCCCGTGACGAAGCGCTGGCGCAGCGGGACATGGAAGAGCAGGCAAAACTCGAGGCCGAGATGAAGTTGAACTCGATCTTCTATGCAGTAAACACCATGGACCACTGGAAAGACACGATGGTCATCAAGGATCCGTTCTTCGGCGGCCCCCGCGTCGAATCGCTCTCCGGTGTGGACTTCTCTCAGTCCCAGGACCTGCGCGAAGGCACGGTGCTCACGATCGAGCGGTCGGCATTCCCGTCCCTTGACAGCATCAAGAAAGTGGACGTATTCCCGCGCACCTTCAGGGACGGCCAGGACTACGTCGTCGCATTCCATCCCTCGGGCGACCGGGTATCCATCGAATTGCTCGTTCCGGATAACTTCGCCGGCCAGAACGTGCTTTTTGCCCTGAGAGACTAACGACCAGATCCCAATCGGACAACTTGATCTACCAATAAGAAACGCAGGAACGAAGGCGGGTGGCAGGAATTCAGGCAACCCGCCTTCGTCTGCTTAGGAGCCGGATTGCATGCAGTGGAAACAGGTACGCATCGTTCTTATTCTCGCAGTCATCTTCACCTCGTTGTGGTACGTCTATCCTTCCCTCAGAACGTCAGCCTACTGGCAGTACATCCCTCTACAAAACGTCCTTACCACAGAGCAGTCCGACGCGATTGACTCGGATCTCCTGTTGACCGGGGCGGACAAAGCAGTGCTCAAAGAGCTGAACCTGACGAAGGCCGAACGCGACCGGCTTCAGGACCAGTCCATCCGGCTGGGCCTGGATCTCCAGGGCGGCGTGCACATCAAGCTCGAAGTAGACA
>JAGGDZ010000505.1 GCA_024648655.1 Chloroflexota bacterium
CCAGTCCGCGAATCCAGAAGTCTGTCCCACATGTCCCGTCTGTCGCTATATGAAAGTCCAAACAAGACCTGATGGGGAACAACATCCGCATAGCTGCTACGCCACGAATCGACGTGGACTTTAGCTATCCCACAGGAATCTTCTGCTGTCGCCTTTCTAATCCGTATTGCCACAGTACCCCCAGCAACTCACCTTGCAGGATTATGCTACCTGCGCCGCTTCTACTGCCTATACTACGGCGATTCGCCCCGATTTGAGAACACGAGCGCCGCCGCGCCAAGAATGCCAACATCGTCTCCAAGCTGTGACATGGCTACCGGAAATGCGCCCTGAAAGTGTGCCATCGCGCGGCTCTTGACCTCAGACTCGATGATGGGCATGAATTCTTGAAGGTTCTGCCCGAGGCTGCCACCGATTACCACAAGCTCCGGATCGAATATATGCATCAGTCCGATTATGCCACAGGCCAGGCTGAGCACTGCTTCTTGCACGATAGACTGCGCCAGTGAATCACCTTGCTTTGCCGCCTGCACAACGATGCGCGCGTCTGTTTCGCCTACTTCACCACCGGTCAGGTCGAGCATAAGACTACTCTCCCCTGCTCTCAGCCTGTCCTGCGCTATCCGTGCGAGCGCAGCTCCGGACGCGAGCGCCTCAAGGCATCCGACATTGCCGCAATTGCATATGGGACCGTGTCGGTCAATGGTCATGTGCCCTATTTCGCCGCCGAAGCCGTTGGAGCCGGTATAGAGCCTGTCGTTGATGATGACACCCCCACCAATGCCGGTGCTGACAGTCATATACACTATATTTCCGCATCCTCTGCCTGCGCCGTATGCATGCTCGCCAACAGCCCCAAGTGTGGCGTCATTTTCGGCAACCACTGGCAACTTCAATCTTTCTTGAAGGAATGGAATTGGCGTGTACATATGCCATTCAGGTCCGAGGTTTGGCGGATTGTACATGACGCCGGTTCCCGGCTCGACAGGACTTGCCAGAGACAGGCCGATGCCAGCTACAGAGGAGGTAACTTCGGAAGACGCTACATGCTCCAGCGCCTCAACCAGACGACCCATCACGGCGTCCCTGCCTTGTCGCGCCAGTGTCTGCGTAGAGCGCCTGGCGGCTACGTTTCCGGCGGCATCGACCAGCGCGATTCGGGTCTGAGTACCCCCCAGATCGGCTACAAGCGCGAATTTGGCCATAGTTGCTCCCCTTCTTGTCGTGCAAGGTGATAGTATAGCATTCGTTGCTTGGGGCATAATACGCAATTGAGGCAAGGCATTGAGGCAAGTGTAGGCATAATCGCAAACCCGGCGGCCGGAAAGGATATACGGCGGCTGGTAGCACAGGGCAGGTTCGTACCGAATCAGGAGAAAGTCAATATCCTGAAGCGCATTCTCGCAGGGCTGGATGCGGCAGGTGTCGAGCGTGTGGTGATGATGCCCGACATGGCTAGGCTGGGCAACGGGGCACTAGACGGCGGAAAGTACGGACTCGATGTCGAGTTCGTTGACATGACTGTGTTCAACGCGGAGCGCGACTCGGTGCGGGCGGCGGGCGCAATGGCGGAGATGGGGGTTGGAAGCATCATCACGCTTGGCGGTGACGGCACAAACCAGGCTGTAGCAAAAGGATGCGGCGATGTTCCGCTTGTACCCGTATCGACTGGTACGAACAACGTATTTCCGGTGATGGCGGAGGGAACGCTGGCAGGACTTGCGGCCGGACTGGTGGCACTGGGGCTTGTGGACTCGGAGGAGACGATAGTACGCAGCAAGAGGATGGAAGTGCATCTGGACGGCGAACTCCGAGACATTGCGCTCGTGGATGTCGCCATATCCAAGGAACGATTCGTAGGAGCCCGCGCGATCTGGGATATGGGTACTGTGGACGAGTTGTTCCTTGCGCGCGCCGAGCCTGCAAGCATAGGGCTATCCGCCATCGGGGCGCAGCTGATGCCGGTGTCGCTGAAGGACTCTCGCGGGCTGCATATTCGACTGGGCGAAGGCGGCGAAACGGTGGCAGCGCCGGTTGCGCCGGGAATGATTATCCCAGTCGATATCAATCGATGGGAAGTCATGGAGTTCGGGCGGCGCATCGATGTGGAACTTCGCCCCTGCACGGTGGCGCTCGACGGCGAAAGGGCTTTCACACTAATGCCCGGACAGGAAGCGCATGTGGAACTTAGCAGCGAAGGCCCCAGGGTTGTGCTCATCGAGGAAACTCTTCGTGCTGCGGCGATTGAGGGAGTTTTCAGGACATCAACGATGTTGGAGTAAGCAGTATGAAGTTTGACTCGCGGCGCTCGAATGTCCGGGCGCGCAACGGAATGGTTGCCACCAGCCAGCCTCTTGCGGCGGTGGCAGGACTACGCTTGCTGATGAACGGAGGTACTGCGGTCGATGCGGCAGTTGCGGCGGCGGCGGCGCTTAATGTGGTAGAGCCATTCTCTACCGGCGTTGGCGGCGATGTGTTCGCGCTAGTCTGGAGCGCACGTGCCGGCAAAGTGTACGCTCTAAACGCCAGTGGACGGGCAGCAGCAGCGGCAGGTGCCGAGTCGCTGAGATCACAGGGCTACGGCAGCATTCCGGACAACAGCGCATATGCCGTTACAGTTCCCGGCGCAGTGAGCGGATGGCAGGCTCTACTGGATAGATTCGGCAATATGGGCATGGCGGATGTGCTTCGGCCCGCAATAGAATACGCAGAAGCAGGTTATCCGGTTTCGGAGATGGTTGCCTTCCAATGGGCCGGCGCGGCGGCGCGGCTGAAGCAGCATTACGGCGGTGAAGAACTGCTACTGCGCGGCAATGCCCCTCGCGCAGGGGAAGTAATGACGATTCGCACGCTCGCGGATACATTGCGAACCATCGCCTACGGCGGCGCAGACGCATTCTACAGGGGGCAGATCGCAGAACGGATTGCGGCATTCGTGCAGGAGCGAGGAGGATGGCTCACAACTGAAGACATGGCAGAACACGCGCCGTCCTGGGAGGAGCCGATCAGCACCAATTATAGAGGTGTGGATATCTGGCAGTGCCCGCCAAATAACCAGGGCGTCAACGTACTGCTGGGACTGAACATCGCGGAGGGGTTCGACATTGGCGCGATGGACGCGCAGTCTGCCGACCGTCACCATCATCTAATCGAATGCGCGCGCCTCGCGCTAACCGACGGCATGTATCATGTCACTGATCCCGCGCATATGCGCATGGACACCGGCAGGCTCATTTCTAAGAGCTACGCGGCGGCTCGGCGTCGCTTCATCAGAGATGGGCACGCGATGGATAACGTGCCGCGTGGCGTCAAGCCGGAGGATGGGGACACGGTGTACATAACCTGCGTTGATGGCGAGGGCAACGCCTGCTCGCTAATCAACAGCGTGTTTTCGGACTTTGGCACCGGATTGGTCGTGCCGGGCACAGGAATCGCACTCCATAGCCGTGGCGCTTCCTTCTCGCTCGACCCCAGTCATCCAAACGTGCTTGCGCCAAAGAAGCTGCCGTTCCATACACTCATCCCCGGCATTGCGACAAGAAACGGCGAACTATGGCTGAGTTACGGCGTAATGGGAACAGTGCAGCAGGCGCAGGGACAGATTCAAGTGATGAGCAATATAATCGATTTCGGGATGTCCCCTCAGGAGGCTCTTGACGCTCCACGCTTCAGTTACAGACCGCTGGAAGGCGAGGTCGGACTTGAGCCACGCATACCTGATGACGTAGCTGAAGAGCTGAAGAGGCGAGGGCATAGGATTGTCATCACGGAGTCGCACCCGCTGTACTTCGGAGGCGGACAAGTGATTGCGCGCGATGCGGAGACAGGCGTGCTGACCGGCGGCAGCGAGCCGCGGAACGACGGATGCGCCGTAGGATGGTGATGGATAACCATCCTAACACGCTTTCATCTGCTGCGTGATACTGCGCGCCCAAGGCGTCTCGGCAATTTCGCAAAACGAGCCGCCCGGCGTCAGAAATCGACTTGTAATTTGCTTCCATGGCTCGGTCTTAGTGGATTGGATTACTTCGATTCCTGCGTCTTCAAGGCGCTTCTCAGCAGTTAGGACATCGTCCACCTCGAAACCTATGGTGAATCCAAGAGGAACGCGGTCCGCCGCGTCGGGGCTTCCGTATGTAGCATTTGCGGCTTCAGCGCGCGACCAGATACCGAAATGCAATGCGCCGGGAACGGTCACATCCGCGTACCCCTCACTGTGGACTTCTACTTCCAAGCCGAGAATATCTCGATAGAAGTGGACAGCCGCATCCACGTCCTCGACTACTTCCGCGATACTCGCCAGGTGCCTGAGCATCAGAGTGTCCTTTCGGTCCGTGCAATCCGCTTGCTTCCCGCTATCGCCGCTATGCTGCCATCGCTAAGGGAAACGATGGCAGCATAGCGGAGTTGGGTAAAAGATTAATCCTGTGAATGCATATGTTGCTAAGAGGAATTGAACAGCGAAATCCGGTTGCCCGCGATGTCGTAGAAGATTGCCAGCGAACCGAAGCCGCCGGGTATCTCACTCGGTTGCATCAAGGCGGTTCCGCCAAGCCTCACAGCTTTATCGAGATATGCTTGCAGGTCATCGACCGCTACCGCGATGCCGGGCGCGTTGGGCGGCATGCCTTCCATGTGCTGAAAAATGCCGCCTCCTATGCCATCCGGTTCCTGCTGGACCAGGCGATATACCCCGCCGTCTCCCATCTCCATAGGGTTTACCTGCCAGCCAAACATCTCGGTATAGAAATCTTCGAGAGCCTGCGCGTCGCTGCCGCCAAGCTCAAAATGCACCACCGGCGGCGCACTGCTGCGCGGGGGCATATCGCCACTCATCTCGGAGGGCAAGGAGTACAGTCCGATAGGGTTGTGAGCAGGGTCGGTGAACATCGCTACCGATCCTACTTCAGGCGCAATCTCCGTAGGTGGCATGACAGTAGCTCCGCCCAAGCCGGAAAGCTTGTCCAGTGCCGCCTGGAGATCATCCACCTGAATGTAGAAAGTCACATGGCTGTCGCCGGGCATATCCGCCGTGGTTTCCATGATGCCGCCACCTATGCCGTCCTCCATCCACATGACCACACCATAATTGCCCATTTCAGGTCCCTGCACTTGAACATCCCAGCCGAATAGGTCGCGGTAATACTGCTGCAGGGCTGGCCCATCGGGACCTGCAATTTCGAAGTGCACTACTGGATTTCCCATTTTTCCTCCTGTTAGTAAGAGAAGATATGTGCTTTAGCACTTTTGTTAGAACAAGTTTAGAACGAATGGTTGTTCGCGTCAAGTGCAGTTTAGGCACGCTTTGTGGCATTTTTCACGACTACAGATAGTCTTACAGTATGCGGAAAATCCGAAGTTGCCGCAGAGCGCCGGAGATGTGAAGCCAAACTCTATCGCACGCGTGAGTCGAAGAATTTACCAACAAAGGGTAAGACAAAGGGTAAGAAGTTCAGAGGACGGTAAGCTGAGGAACTGGGCTACTGTGGTGAGGATGTAGCAAGCTGCTTAGCGCGCTCGTAGTCGCGTATGCCGTCATCGCGCTGTCCGACCGCCCAGAGCGCCATACCGCGGTTGTTGTAGGCATACCAGTAGTCGGGATCAAGCTCGATGGCGCGGGTGAAGTGGGTTATTGCGTCCTCGTAATCGCCGGTGTCGGAGAGTGCCATTCCTAGGTTGTTGTGGGCGTCCCTATAGTTCGGGTCAAGCTCAATCGCTCTATTATAGTCGGCTATGGCGAGTTCGGTATTGCCACTGTTGCGATACGCTATGCCGCGATTGTTATAGGCGACAGTATCGTCCGGTGTAAGTTCGATTACTCTAGTGTAGTCGCTCACCGCGAACCCATATGCGCCGCGGTCCAGGTATGCGTTCCCCCGCAGAAACCAGGCGCGCGCGTCATCGGGATTGGCATGCACGGCGTCGGTCAGGCTGTGGGTAATCTGCCTGAGATGGTCCATATCGCTCATCGCGCTGAGGTTTGGATCATTCTTCCAATTCATTGCTTTCCTAGTATAATCCGCGGTAGTCCGGCACAGTGAGCGGTCGGAACGGGCCGCTCGAAACTTATAGCGAGGACGGCCCGATAAATCACTCCGGGTGCGACCGACACTGCATCAGCGTCCTTCCTTTATGAAGTCCGCGACCTTCTCCCCTATCATAATCGTGGTGGCGTTGGTGTTGGCGCGGATGCAGTCCGGCATAATTGAAGCATCCGCCACATGAAGTCCCTCGATGCCCCTGACCTTGAGGTGCTGGTCAACTACTGCCATTGGGTCGGAATCAGGCCCCATCTTACAGGTGCCGGATACATGATGGGACGTGCCCGAGTTACGCCTGAGCCAGTCGTCAAGCGCATCGTCCGACCGGAGTTCTTCATCATTTGGCATGATGCGGTCGAGCAGCAACTCGGAGAAGCTGGAATTTTCAGCTATGCGTACTCCCAGCCGAATTGCCTCTCGCATTCGGCGCAAGTCCTCTCCTTCCTCGTCCTGGTAGTAATTGTAGTTTAGATTGGGCTGGACGTGCGGGTCGGTCGATTGCAGTGTTAGTTCACCTTTGCCGAGCGCCAATTGCAAGCTTGCGCTTATTCCGATGTAGTTGAGGTCTTCGTCGATTTCCACATGCGCCGGACGGTGTTCGCTAGTCATGAGCATGGGACTGAGCTGCATGTCGTTGCGGAGGTCCGATCCTTCCACCGTATAGCGCAGTCCCACCTGAATCGTCGGCGCCTGCACATCCGGCGGATCTCCGACGGCGTGGTAAAGCGCCGCGGCAGCCGGATGGTCGCGCAGATTCTTCCCCACGCCGGGGAGGTCATGCACAACCTCGATACCGACCGCCCGCTTGCCCTCAAGCAGTATGCGCCTGGCGGTAACGTTGCCGCGAACGGTCAGGTTCAGGCGGTGTCGCGCCATATTGAGGTAGTTAATAGCGTTGCTCATGCGAATGCCGTCGATGTTGTTGCGCGCGCGCGGAGATACGCCTGTCGATTCGGGATGATTCTGGTCCTCGTCGATGGGAAAACCTTCATCGACACACGCTGCTTCGAAGGCTACAGCATGCGGCATCCACTCGCCGCGCGGTATGCGGCGCACA
>JAGGDZ010000295.1 GCA_024648655.1 Chloroflexota bacterium
CCGACGAACCTGAAAGCCGATGCCTCCGGCTCCCTGTCGGTTACCCTGACCTGGGACGCTCCAGCCGACTCAGACGTTGTCGGCTACCAAATCCTGCGCCGGCGTCCCTTAGAAGGCGAGAAGACGCTCCTGGTGCATGTGGAGAACACCGGCAGTACAGACACCACCTGGAGCGAGGGCGGTCTGGAAGACGGCGTGCAGTACGTCTATCGGGTGAAGGCGGTCAACAGCCAGGGCGTCGTCGGACGCTGGTCCAATTATGTCCAGTTTATAGCGGAGGTCATGCCGCCGGGCAAGCCGACGAATCTTGTTGTCGTGGCGGTGACGCATGACACGATAGAACTGTCGTGGAACTCTCCGGGTGACACTGACGTCGCCGGCTACCAGATACTGCGGCGGCGCCCCCAGGAAGGGGAGACCAGTCTGCTGGTGCATGTGGAGAACACGGGCAGCACGGCTACCAGTTGGAGCGAGAGCGGCCTGGATGCGGAAGTGAAGTACATCTACCGTGTGAGGGCGGTCAACGAATCGGGAATGCTCAGCGAGGCGTCAATGCCGGTGCGGGAGGAGACCGCGCCGATGCCGGAGAACACGGCGGAGACCGTGCCTGCGCCGACGCCCGAACTGACTTCAGGCGAGTTGCAGGAGCCCACGCCGGAACCGACGCCGGAACCGACACTGCTAATGGCTACCTGGTCGCCGCCGGCGTCCCATGATGGCACAGCTTTCACCTTCCCGCTATCGTTCAACAAGCCGGTGAATGTCAGCTTCCGCAACCTGCGGGATGTGATCATCCAAGCAGACGGCGGTAGCGTGACCAAGTCGAGCCGTGTCGTGCAAGGCAGCAACCAGAACTGGAACGTAACGATAGATCCCGACAGCACGGGAGACATCACGCTGCGCCTAAGGGTCAGCGGGGCCTGTGGCGATAGCACGGCGATCTGCTCGCGGGAGGGCGAACTGCTCTCCTCCGGTCTAGGGGACACCGTAGCCGGCCCGGTGGCGCCCACGCCAACGCCCACACCTGAGCCGACCCCGGAATCTACTCCCGAGCCCACCCCGGAGAACACGGCGGAGATCGTGCCCGCGCCGACGGAAGAACCGACTTCAGACGAGTTGCAGGATCCCACGCCGGAGCCTACTCCCACGGAACCAACGGCAAGTGCGCCCGATTATGACCGGGACGACGATGGTCTGATAGCAGTGTCCACCCGGGCGCAGCTGGACGCAATCCGCTATGACACCGACGGCTCCGGCGGCTCGTCTCATTCCAAATATGTGGCCGCTTATCCTAACGCCGATTCGGGTATGGGCTGTCCGGAGACCGGGTGCATCGGATATGAGCTGACCAATAACTTGGACCTGTCCGGACAAGACTGGACGCCTTTGCCCGAATACTCGGCGATATTCGAAGGCAATGGCCACACCATATCCAATATGCGTATCCGAACGCCTCCCGGATGGGGCTACGTGGGCCTCTTTTCCGTGTTGGGCGCCGGAGCGGAGGCGCGGAACGTTGGAGTGTCGTCGGTTGACATTAAGATGGAGCTTAAACACGGCAAGCGTGCCTATGCCGGTGGCGCCCTGTCCGGTGCCAACCACGGCCACATCGACAATAGTTTCTCCCGCGGGAATTTGGAAACCCTTTTCTTGGATATTGGTACGTTGGGAGGACTGGTCGGACGAAACATGGGCACAATTGCCGACAGCTACTCGAGGGCACGTGTCTGGGGCGGAGGTTCGACGGGCGGACTGGTGGGCACAAATGGATCATTCTCGGCAGAGCGCCCGGCCTCCACGCCCTCCATTCATCGCAGCTACGCCACCGGCCCCGTGATCGGCGTTTTCTCGGTGGGTGGGCTGGTGGGCACTAACGTGAGCAGCGTCATCGAGGACAGCTACGCCACCGGCTGGGCGGATGCAAGATGGAAAGCCTGGGCGGGCGGTTTGGTGGGCAAGAATCAGAATGCCTATTATGACGATGCCCCCCTTCCCCGAATCACCGGTAGCTATTCCACTGCTAAGGTGTACTCCGATATGGCAGGGGGTGGGTTGGTGGCGCAAAACTACGGCATAGTCGAAAAGAGTTATGCCACAGGAAACGTCGAAGCAAGTGAACGGGCGGCCGGGCTGGTGGTTAAAAACTATTGGGACGCTGTCATCAGAAACAGCTACGCCACCGGCGACACTAAGTGGCGTAGAACCCCCAGCGATGGCATACCCGACACGGCTGGGTTGGTGGTTTTCAACCTGGCGAGGGCCAAAATCGAGAACAGCTACGCTACCGGCGCACCTTATTCAGGTAGGGGGGAAGGTCTGGTGTATGAGAACGAAGGTAGGGTGAAGAGAAGCTACTGGGACGAAGATGCCTCCGGATCTGATTCTAGCGACGCCGGAACCGGAAAGACAACATCCGAGTTGCAATCTCCTACCTCGAACACCGGCATCTACGCGGATTGGGATGACGAAATCTGGGACTTCGGCGAAGACAGCGAGTACCCGAAGCTGAAGGACGTGGGCGGGCAGGACTAGAGCGCGGGCGGCGCCTATGTCGTCTTCGGGTCGTTTGCGTCAGCGGCGAAACTCGATACGCTTGAACGCCTCAGCGTACTGTATGCCTCTGCCCTTTGCGCGCTCGCGCTTCCATTCCCCCATACGTTCGCGCGCCCAGGCTTCGTCGCGCCCGTCCATCTGGGATTTATGCTCCATCAGCGCCTTGACCGACGTATCCATGTGCCCGGTTACATCGACGTAGTGGTCAGGCTCAGGGTGCCCCATAATCCAGACCTCCGCGACCTTGTGAGGCTCGAAGCCTGCTTCAAGCAGGTCCGGGAAAGTCATGTGGTCGCGTGCAGTGGGGAAGACGGCTTGCAGCGCAGCCTCGCCTGCCGCCATGTGATCGGGATGTCCCACCCCCCAGCCACCGTTCAGCGAGCGCATGGGATACATCGTGATTAGAACGTCCGGCCTGTATCGTCGGATCTCGCGCGCAATGTCCTTGCGAAGCTCAAGTGTAGGTTGAAGCATGCTGTCCTCATAGTCCAGAAAGACGACATCCTTAAGTCCGAGCACCTTCCCCGCGTTTATCTGCTCCTCGCGGCGGATGGCAGAGAGCTCCGCCTGCGTAATCTCGCGGTCACTGCTACCCTTGCTGCCGTCGGTACACATCACGTACACCATCTCCCAGCCTTCGGCGCACAACTTCGCCACAGTGCCGGAGCAGCCGAACTCGGCGTCGTCGGCGTGCGCCACGACCACCATTCCACGCGAAAATTTCTCATCCTGATTATCCATTGTAGTCATGCTCAAATACTTTCCCGTAACTCTTGCTGTTCTGGTCTATTGTAAGAGTGTATCCAACGGAGCGCGTATTCGTCCAGCAATAACTTACAATGGTATTACTGGACGAAAGCGCATGGGATGCCGCATTCCAGAGTGCGAATCCTGTTTGACAGTGTACACGCATCCCCGTAACATTCGGATGGTATTCAAGACATTAACGGTGCAAACAGGCAGGAGGCTTGCGTTTCATTATGGCTAATTCTGACATCTCACAGGTCAAGGCGCTTACATTCGACGTGTTCGGCACGGTGGTCAACTGGCGCGACAGCATCATCCGTGAGGGCGTGAAACTGGCGAAGGCGAAGAGCTTGGATGTGGACTGGGCGGAGTTCGCGGATAGATGGCGAGGCGGTTATGGGCCCTCTATGGAGCGGGTGCGAACCGGCGAACTGCCGTGGACGAACATCGACACGCTTCACCGCATGATTCTGGACGAACTTCTGGAGGAGTTCAGCATCACAGGGCTGTCGGAAGAAGAGAAGCAAAACTTCAACAAGGCGTGGCACCGCCTCGACCCCTGGCCCGACTCCGCGCCCGGTCTTACACGCCTGAAGAAAGGCTATGTCATCGCTACGCTGTCTAACGGCAATGTAGCGCTGCTGACGAACATGGCGAAGTGGGGCGGGCTGCCGTGGGACTGCATCCTGTCTGCTGAGCTGTTCAAGGCTTATAAGCGCGATCCGAAAGTCTATCAGGGCGCGGCAAACCTGCTTGGACTACCCTACGACCAGGTGATGATGGTGGCGGCGCACAAGTTTGACCTCAAGTCGGCGCGCGAGGCCGGGCTGAGGACCGCATTCGTGCCGCGTCCCGGCGAGCATGGACCCGATGTTGAAGTGGACACTACCAACGAGGACTGGCTGGACGTGTACGCTACGGACTTCAACGACCTCGCCGTGAAACTGGGAGTGTAGGGAACATATAGTCATAGAAGTGAGTTCAATGACACATTAAAAGTCGTCCTCAAAGTACGACAGGCAGGAATGCAGCTCAGGTTACCCGGTGACAGAACGACACATCACATTGTGACACTGACTCAGCATTACGGAGGCAATAAATGGGCAGACTTGACGACAAGGTAGTTATCGTAACGGGCGCGAGCAGGGGTATTGGGAAGGACATCGCGGCGCTTTTCGCGGCGGAGGGCGGCAAGGTCGTCTGCGCGGCGCGCACTGTGGAGGAAGGGACGCACCCACTCGAAGGGTCGTTGAACACGACGATTCAAGAAATTCGGGACGCGGGCGGCGAGGCGACCGCCGCCGCGGCTAACATATCGCTGCCGGAGGACTGCGAGGCGCTGGTGCAGGCGGCGCGGGACACTTATGGACCCGTGGATGTGCTGGTGAACAACGCAGCGCTCACGTACTTCATCCCGGTGAAGGATTACCCGTTGAACCGTTGGATGCGCTCTTGGGCTGTGAACTTTCACGCGCCGTTCATCCTAAGTCAGCTCGTCCTGGAGGACATGATACCGAGGGGCAGCGGCAGCATCGTGAACATCTCGTCAGGCGCGGCGATAGGCCCAGGGCGAGGACCTTATCAGAATGTGCCACCGAACAGCGGAGGCACCTGTTACGGTGCGGAGAAGGCAGCGCTGGAACGCTTCACCCAGGGGCTGGCGCAGGAAGTCTATGAGCACGGCATATCTGTGACTGCCGTCTCGCCTTCGCAGGTGGTGCCCACACCCGGCACGGTATTCCACAATCTCGTCAGCGGCATCGACGACCCCCGCGGCGAGCATCCGGAACTCATGGCGAAGGCATCGCTGCTGCTGGCTACCGAGCCGCCGGAAGAGATTTCCGGACGGGTTACTTACAGCCAGCAGATACTCAAGGAATATGGTTGGATAGACGAGGCGACCGGCACAGGCACTTCCGCCGGACGCGAGGGGAGCGGATATAGCCTGATATAGCGAGCCTCTGGGCAAGCCTGCCTTAAGACTCCGATATTTCTCTCTGGATCGATCCCGAAAATGTCAGACTCGGCGGGCGACAGCCTAGCGCCGATACCCGACCCCCCCCCATGAAAAAGGAGCGAATGAATAATGACTGAAATGCCAATGCACAACGACAACCCGTTTTATGGCTACAACGTGGCAGTGATACAGGACCAGTACGTGGGACGCGGGGCAGTGGGTGTTGTGGACTTCCTGCTTCCACACGTCAAGTCCGGGATGAGCGTACTGGACGCCGGATGCGGACCCGGAACGATAACACAGGGACTTGCGGAAATCGCAGCGCCGGGAAAGGTCATCGGGTGTGATCTGGAACCGGGCATGGTGCAGCGCGCAGCAGAACTCGCCGAAGGAAATGGACTCGATAATTTGAGCTTCCAGGTAGGAAACATCCTTGACCTGCCTTTCGAGGACAACACATTCGATGTCGTGATGTCCTGCGCCGTAACGGAGCATCTCAGCGAGCCGGTGAAGGCGATGAGCGAGCTAGGGCGCGTGGCGAAGAAGGGCGGCATTGTGGGCATCACGCGGACCGATTGGAGCGCCAGCCTGTTTGCGCCGCCATGCCCTGCCGCGGAACGCTTCATCGAACTGTTCGAGCACGGCTTCACGACCCAGGGCGCCACGATGTTCGGCGGCAAGGACCTGCCTAGGATGTTGCAGGAAGCGGGTCTTACCGTTGAGGAACTGGTAATCACCTTCAGCAACGCATACATGCCCGAACCCGTAAACCCCATGGTCGCGGGATGGGCGGCCTGGATAGAGAATTTGCCGCTGTTCGACAGGGTGATCGAAGAAGGACTGACGACGCGAGAAGAGCTGGACGCGATGTGCGCCGAGATGCGAGAGTGGGCGGGCCAGCCCGGTACGCTCGCGGCAACCGGCGGATGCAGAGCGGTCGCGCGCAAAGAGTGACGCGCATCTCATTCTATAATCTACGAAAATTGATAATGCAAGGGTTATGCAACATGCTATTGCCGTACTAATTGTCCTCTACACCACCCCACTAAATTGTCCGCCCTCACTCTCCTCTAAACGTGACGATTGCTTCCTCATTGCCATTTTGAATAACATTAACCCAGTTAAGCGAAAAGACTAAGGTTGCAAGATGAGATCGTGTAATAGAAGCGAATAGTATTGACACTTGGAAGCCGGATAATTCCGGATCACCGAAGCGCCGGAGCGCGTCATGGAAGCATTGAATTAGCACAGTCATACGAGCTGTCGCTCTGCGGCCAGAACCGCCTCCAGACCTGACACGATTCTCTGAACTCGTCAGAAATCTCCAAAAACAAGTTTCCGGGCCTACCCCTGCGGACCCACAATAGTATCCCCATAGCCTAACTTCAACACCCGCGTATTCAGGGCAATTCACCGAATTGCCCTCCCACCAACCGTGTGCTGAAGCGGCGAAACCCGTACTTGAAAGATGCTGGTCGTCAGCCCCGGTTGTAAAGTTGCACAGAAAGAATTTGGCGGAACCCGTATCCTCATTCTTGAAAGGACTAGAGTCTTCCACAGCGCCACTGTTGCCCATATCCCCTTAGATCGTAACTTCTCTCCAATAAAAATGTTGGCAGAAATTATGCCAGAGGCGATTCCAAATAGAAGATACTGGCAAGTCAATGGATTAAATGCCTGCGGCACTGTTGCAAAAAGTGTTAAAAGAGGGAGCTGATTGAAAAAAGGCGAGCGGCCCATAGAATTGGAAGCCGTCTGAAACCCCAGTGTCCGAACCGACAGCGACACACACGCCATAGCCCTAAAATACCGCTAATCCCGAGGTCTATCGCGACTGACGAGACTAACGACGGCAGTATCACCCTGAGCCGGGACGCCCCCGATGACGACTCCATCACAAGTTACCGA
>JAGGDZ010000230.1 GCA_024648655.1 Chloroflexota bacterium
CCCTTCTCACCGCTCGCTCGCTCGACATTCCGGCCGTGGTGGACAACCATCTGTGCTACTTCAATCTCAGGCCCTACGATCTCAAGAAGCGCGTCTATTACCGCTCACTGTTCCGACGCGGAATTCTGCCGCTTTTGGATGGTGTCGTTGGACGATACATACCACTCATGCCCGATAGCGAGGCTGTCCTCCACAATGAACTCGGAATCGCGTATGACCGCATGGCCCACTCCACACTGGGCGCGAACACCAAGACATTCAAGTACAGCGAAGATGCGAGAAATAGCGTCAGACGCAAACTGAATGTCCCATCTGACGTCCCTGTGATAACCTTTCTGGGACGCATTGGACCCGAAAAGCAGGTGGATGTCCTCGTTTCCGCATGGAACAGCCTTGCTGATAAGCACAATGCCCACCTGCTGCTGATAGGCCCAGCCACGAGAGCGATGGAGCAAAGCCTGCTTGCCCATGTCGAATCCCGACATCGCGAGATGCTTACCATAACCGGCCATATCCCGAACGCCGACCTTCCTGTCTATCTCTCCGCCACCGATATAGGAGTCTGGCCAGGAGATCCCGGTATTGCCATGATCGAGGCAATGTCGTGCAGCCTTGCCATAGTACACACCAACCCCTACTACATAGCCCGCATGTCCGAATACGGAAACTCAGAGGTATTCCCACGCAGTGACAGCGCGGCGCTCACGCGAGTCTTGGACTCTATACTGGAAGACCCCAACAAGCTGTCCCGAATGCGCCGCCAATCCCGCCAACTGGCGGAGGATATATTCGACTGGCGCAAAGTTGCGGCCCGAACCAACGCCACATACGAAGAGGTCATCGCTGACAAGACGCCCACCATGCCCGCTATATGGGAATCCTGCGGCGTGGACGGCCGTACTCTGGAATCAACTATGAGAGTTAGCGGGAGTTGAGGCAGACGACCTGTTCTGACTGCACAAAGGTGACCTTGCAATCCCTGATATGCACCGGCAAATACGACTGCTCAGCAAAGCGCCTGACCAGATTCCTCATTCTATCTGAAGCTCCCCGATCAATAGGGGAATGAAGT
>JAGGDZ010000442.1 GCA_024648655.1 Chloroflexota bacterium
AAGTCTGCGCCCGATGTAAGTGGTACACTTGCTATGATGGAACTTAAGGGGCTGGTGAAGCAGGTGGGCGGAATGAACTATGTGAGAATGCGTGAATCATCGAGCGGATACCCGATGAGCGCTATGTGAGAGGAAGAATCACCAGAATGGCAAAGGATCTTGTAGTAGTTGAGTCGCCTGCAAAAGCCCGCACAGTCGGGCGATTTCTAGGCAGTGGATATCAGACGCTCGCGTCAATGGGGCATGTGCGAGATCTGTCCGATAAGAAGAAGAGAGGAAAGGCTGGCGTGCACGGTGTCGAAATAGATGATGAGGGATTCCATCCCGAATACATCGTGATGCCGGACAAAAAGAAGATAGTTACACAACTTCGCAAGGCATCCAGAGAAGCGGATGTAGTATATCTTGCTACCGACCCCGACCGCGAAGGCGAGGCAATCTCGTGGCACCTTCTGGAAGCGGCGAAGATAGCAAAGTCCAAGGTGAAGCGTGTTGTGTTCCACGAGATAACGAAGGAAGCCATCAACGAGGCTTTCGAGCATCCACGCGAACTGGACTACAATCTGATTGACGCGCAGCAGGCGCGCCGCATACTTGACAGACTGGTGGGCTACCGGCTCAGTCCCGTGCTTTGGGGTAAGGTGAAACGCGGTCTGTCCGCGGGACGTGTGCAGTCGGTGGCGCTGCGGCTCGTGGTTGACCGTGAGCGCGAGATCAATGCCTTCGTACCCGTGGAATACTGGAGCATCGAATCTACGCTTGCAAAAAAGTTGCTGCAAAGTGACAAACGCATCGATTTCAAGGCTGCGCTTCATTCGCTCAAGGGGGAGAAACGGATCGAAATATCGACCGGCGACCGTGCTCACGAGATTGTCGCCGACTTGGACGGAGCGGAATACAGCGTGGCGTCCGTGCGTAAACGTGAGACGCGGCGCAGGCCTGCGGCGCCATTCATCACTTCGACCATGCAGCAGGAAGCATCACGTAAGTTGCGGTTTACGGCACGGCGTACGATGCAGGTGGCTCAACAACTATACGAAGGTATCTCGATAGGTTCAGAGGGCGAAGTCGGCCTGATTACATACATGAGGACCGACTCCACGAATGTCGCCCCCGCCGCACTCAGAGAAGCGAACGAATACATCAGAAACAAGTTTGGTGCGGATTTCGCGCCGAGAGCGCCGCGCACCTATACGAGAAAGGTTAAGGGTGCTCAGGAAGCTCACGAGGCTATACGCCCTACTTCAATACTCAGGGCGCCGGAGGATATTCGTCAGTATCTGAACAACGAGCAGTTCAGGCTGTACGATTTGATATGGAAGCGAATGCTGGCAAGCCAGATGACCGACGCGCTGTTCGATTCGACTCGCGTGGACATCCATGCGAAGAGCGCCAAATCCGCCAACGAATACCTTTTCCGAGCGAGCGGCTCAGTGATGAAGTTCGCAGGTTTTCGTACTCTGTACATGGAAGGCTCGGACGACAACGGCGCCGAGGACGAGAATACCCCACCACTGCCGGAACTTGCGAATGGCGATGCGCTGGATTGCCAGAAGATTTCGCCTGAGCAGCACTTCACTCAGCCGCCGCCACGCTATACCGACGCTACTTTGATTCGCGCTTTGGAAGAGCAGGGCATAGGAAGGCCAAGCACTTACGCGCCGATAATTTCAACGATTATGGACAGAGACTATGTCCGCAAAGAGAAGAGCAGGTTCCTTCCCACTAAGCTGGGTCTTGTCGTAACGGATTTTCTGACTCCGAACTTCCCCGATGTGTTGAGCATAGGCTTCACCGCGAAGATGGAAGAACGGCTTGACGACATCGCAGGCGGAGAATTGCAGTGGGAGCCGATGCTTAAGGACTTCTATGGTCCGTTCGACGAGTCGATTGAGAAGACTATGAAGGAAGCTGAACGTATTCCGCGTGAATCTCTTGAAGAAGAGACCGGCGAGGTATGCGAACAGTGCGGCAATGTGATGGTCATCAAGTCGGGGCGCTACGGACCGTTCATAGCCTGCCGGGGATACCCGGAGTGCAAGATCACGAAACCTGTGGAGAGTCCGGAGGAGCGCGCGATTCGAGAGCTTGTCAGCGAGGATGTGGACGAGTTTTGCGAGAAGTGCGAGCGACCTATGGCTGTAAAGACCGGGCGCAATGGGCGCTTTCTTGCCTGCACGGGCTATCCGGAGTGCAAGAACGCCAAGCCGCTGCCCGTCGGAGTCGATTGCCCGGACTGCGGAAACGCCCTCGTGGAGCGTAAGCAGAAAGGGCGGAACGGCAGGATATTTTACAGCTGCTCGAACTATCCGGACTGCAAGTTCGCGGCGAATCCACTACCGCAGCCATGCCCCGATTGCGGCAAGTTGCTGGTTACGCGCGGAAGAGGTCGAAAAAACGCGCGCTGCCTCGATGATGCTTGCGGATTCACGGGACCTACACCGCAAGAGGAATTGGAGGAGGCGCTCAGTTAAGGGTGTGCCGATCTTAATGCACGCGGACTAGACGGCTTCGGTAGAGCGGGAGGCGGCGGATATACGCTCGCGCGTCCTTCGGCTGAGAGCGCGAAGCTCTCTAAAGGAGAGCAAACCTTCTCGTGGTAGGAAAACCAGCGCGAACAGTATGGGTGGCAAAAAGACGACCGCATGCAGCAAGACGGCGAAGGCTATCGCATCTTCGCGTCCGATGCCCCAGAGTGCGAGAATGGAGACCGCGGCGAACTCGAATGTGCCTATGGACATGGGCAGCCCGGGCACAGTGCTGCTGAAGAATGTGATGAACATCGTGATGACAATCATTGCGGGAAGGCTTACCTGTAAGTCGGTTGCGAGAACGACAAGCCATCCTACCACACCAAGCAGCCCGGCTTGAGCGAGGGAGAGGGCGAATGCCGCCAAGGCGCGGAGCTTGTGTCGTCTCAGCAGCAGAACCGCTGATGCGAATTGCGAGACAATCCGCATGTTCGACAGGATTCGAACCCGGCTGAGTAGCGGCACTGCGGCGAAAAGCGCCACGAGACTTGCCAGACCGAAGAACAGCCCGATACCCATCCACGGAAGGAACTGGCGCAACTGGGGTAGGAACAGCGCGCCGGCGCCGAGAACAAGGACGGTGGTCGCAAACTCGAAGGTGCGCTGAAGCGCTATAGTGGCGAGGATCGTACCCAGCCTGAGCTTGTCTCTGAGCGCGAGTATGCCAACCTGCACTACCTCGTCCAACACGCGCACGGGGCTCAGGGTGTCGAGCGCGGCGCCTGTCTGCTCAATGAGGAACAGGCGGGTTGCGCCGGTGTTCTCGTTACGCAGCAGCAGCTTCCAGCGCACGCC
>JAGGDZ010000525.1 GCA_024648655.1 Chloroflexota bacterium
TGGTGCCCTCAGTGTGCTTTGTGCCAAATCTGTTCCTTAGCGAGGGTGGCAGACATTCCGGGTGAGTGCCGCCGCATGAAGTCTATGCTGACGATAGCATTGCGCTAGAATGCCGTCAATCATTATGCGGGTGGCATTATGCGGGTGGCATTATGTGGGTGTGCTATGTTTTAGATTTCAGATTGCGATTGCGTTGATGATCATCTATATATGGAACACCTCGAATCCGACTGCGTAGTCGCAGCCAAACTGCTCTCCGATGGCAGCGGCGTTGAATGCGAGGAACGTATCGGGATCGAAGTCGGTCCCGAGATTGTCGATATAGACGCGGTGCTTTTCCAGAGATTCTATGCCCTTGTCGATGAAGTCCGTTACATCCACTGCGTGTGTCGCCCCCACAGCGCCTGTCGTCAGCACGGAACGCACACCGTTCCAAGGCTCACAGCCTTCATCCAGCAGTTCGGGGAATATCCAGCGATTGCCCGCGTCCCGAGCGGCGTCGAGAGTCGCCAGTCCGACGGCGCGATGGTCCGCCATATTGAAGCGGCCGCCGCCCCAGCGCAGATCGAAGTTGCCGGTGAGCAAGACGTCCGGGCAGTGCTTTCTTATGGCGCGGGAGAGATCGCGGCGCAAGGGCAAGCCGTACTCTATCACGCCGTCCGTGTAGTTCAGGAACTCGACTGTGTCCACGCCGACGACGGCTGCGCTGGCAAGTTCCTCCTGCTCGCGCAGCGGCCTGGCTTCGTCGGGCGTCATGGCGTCTATACCCGCCTCGCCACTCGTTACCATCAGGTAGTTGACCTGCTTGCCCTGAGAGGTCCAGCGCGCTATCGCGCTTGCCGCGCCATATTCGAGGTCGTCGGGGTGCGCCGCGATGGCGAGCATCGTCTCCCAGTCTTCAGGCAAGGCGAGCAGTCTATCAGATTGCATTTATATTTATCTCCGTTATGTTATTATTAGGAGGTTATTATATTAGGAGGTTACTATCCATTGGATGATTTTCAGAGTCAGCCAAGGTATCGAACCGATTACACCCGATATTGCAGCAACCAGAATGGCGCGCCCTGTGCTCTCAAAATCTAACGCGTGCCTGATGCCGACAACAACCGCCATCAACGTCCAGATGCGCGCGATGAATGCAATCATGACGCCAACTGTCGGTATGAATGAAAGCAGAACTAGCAATCCGGGAGTATAAGCGAACCCCACAATCCTGCCCATCTCAGCCCAGTTGGTCTCCGTGTCGCTCTTGCGCAGCATCACCCCGCCAACAAACAAGAGCACCGTCACCCACAATACCCAACCAATCAGTCCGAACATAACGCTGCTCAAGACACCGCTTATGACTGATGTCGATTGTCCTTCGCCAGCGATAACACTGCTGAGCGCACTTGCGACTACGCCGCAAAGAGTAACCAGCGCCACAATGCCAATTGCTTGCGGCAGTGCGCTGCTGTCTGCTTCTATATCCTCAAACACGGATGCTTTCAGCATAGCCGCGCCGATCATTCGCTCCATCATTTTCGCCACTTCCTTCATCCAGTCCTAAGACTTATCGTCACAAGATTTATTGAATGTGGGAATTTCATTCGTTCAGCGCTTATCGCACCCTGCTTTCTAGCCAAGCAGAGGCTTCACATTGTTCACGAACCTGTCCATGCCTGCCAGCGTATCATCCATGCTGTCGGCAGGGAATCCGAGCATCAAATGGTTGATGCCCATCCCTTCAAGCCGCTTGATGTCGTCGGCTACCTGCGCGGGATCGCCCGTGAGCAGCCGGCGCTCGCCGTCCACTTCCTGTGCGCCCGCATCGCTGTACCAGTTGACGCTGTATGCGAAGTCGAGCGTCTCCGGGTCGCGGCCTGCCCGCTCTGCATTGGCGCGTACCCGCCCCTGATACTCGGCATATTGCTCGAAGGTGCCTACCGGAAAGCGCGGGTTGCTGCATATTGGATACCAAGCATCTCCGAGCTGCGCCGCACGTCTCAGCGCGGGTGGGCTTTCGCCGCCAATCCAGATGGGCGGGTGAGGCTGCTGTACCGGCTTCGGCGCGAAGGTGATGTCTGAGAAGCTGCAATACTCACCGTCAAATGACGGGTTGTCGCTCGTCCACAATTCCTTGAATGCTGCGATGTACTCGTTGCTGACAGCGCCGCGCTCCTCGTAAGGTGGCGCGTCGATAGCCTCGAACTCCTCGCGCATCCAGCCCACACCGCATCCGACTATGAGGCGGCCGTTAGATACGACGTCGATGGTCGCCAGGATCTTTGCCGTGAGCACCGGCGCGCGATGCGGCAGTACCATGACCGACGTCAGCAGCTTGATGCTCGAAGTGGTGCCCGCAAGGTAGCTTATGGTGGCGAGCTGCTCCATATACTCGCCGGAAGCCGACGATACGAACTCCCCGGTCTCGTTGTATGGGTAGATCGAATCGATGCTGGTCGGAACAACGATGTGGTCGCTGACGCTGAGGATGTCAAAGCCCATCTGCTCGCCGTGCTGCGCCAGTGTGACGATGTTCTCCGGCGACGCCAGTGGACCGCGGCTGGGCACTCCAAATCCGAACTCCATTGCATACCTCCTGAAATCTCGATGTGTGCCGGTAGTTGATGGCGATCATGAATCAACGCTTGGATTATAACCGCTTGTCATGGGCAACTCTACCTTGCAAGTTGAATACGTACGGAAATTGCGAGAAAGCGGCGGATGCTCAAGACACTCGGTTGCGTTGGTGCGGTCCGATATACCCGACTAATACTCGCTGCGAATCCTCATCCCAGTCGAAGGCAACACGTATGACGTTGTTGTCGCGCCCCGTGCCCTTGCCAATGTGCTTTCGCAGTTCGTATGTGGCGCCGTCCTTGGTCGTAGTGTACCACTCGCGATATATGCTGAAAGTGATGTCCGTCTGGTTGGCTTTATACTCCCAGCCGCCGCACGTGTTGCGTATAGACTCGTTCAGATCGATGACCCGAGCTTCGCCTGTCTGCGTAGGGTGATACACGGTAGCCAGCCATTCCAGAGCATCCCAGACTTCTTTCGGTCTGGTATAGTCGTAATCACGGTCCGACTTCTTGTTGAGGCTAATCGCGAGTCTATCTCCATAACGCGCCTTCGCCAGTTCCAGAGCCTGCCGTATGCTCGCGATTTCGGACGGAATGGGTTCGGGCGCGGACGTGTTCTTGCCGCCCATCTCCGCTTCGTATGCGTTGCGCCAGCTCAATTCCTTCGCTTCGCTAATCTGCAACTGGTCCTTCAGTTCCGCCACTTCATTCGCGAGCGCCCCCTTGTCGGCATTCAGTCCTGCCACTTCGCCTCGCAGGACGCAGTTTGCCGCACTCAACGATTCGGCGTCCCGCTTGATTGCGCGATTGCTGTCCAACAGCGCCTCGTTCTCCCGTTTCAAGACATCGAAATCTTCTCGCAGCTGTGGGTCCGCTTCAGACTGCGTCTGCTGCTGAACGTCATTTGCAGTGTCTGAGCGCGCTTCGGATTCTGCGGCTATTGCATAAGCGAGTTCGTCAATTTCACTCAACATACCCTCAATGGTTTCCTCAAGCTCGTGCCGCTTTTCGCGGCGTTCACGCTCTTCGGAAAGGGTGTCTGCGCGCTCCTTGATTTGGCGATATGAGGCAATGGTATGCTTCAGCCCGGCGATCCTGCGAGTGGAATCGTCCATACCGTGAGCGGTGACGAGGGTTGAAGCGAGTATGAGGGCGTCCCAGTTTTCCTCGCCATGTCTGAAGAATGCCAGTTCAGCCTGAAACTCGCTCTGAATACCATCGAGGTCATCCACGAGACCCTTAAGCTGCACAAGATCATCGTTCTTTTGATCGATGATTTCATTTAGCGACCCCACGAATTGCGGCACGGATTCCTGCCATAGCGAAAGAGTGGCTGGCAAATCCCGTAGGGACACGAGAAGGTCGTTTAGGGACTGTTCAATGGCATCCGCCCCTCCCGGCGCGGTCTGGACGTCGGCGACTACCTCAGTGCTTTCCTTTTGTGAATCCGCTTGTATCTTGGCATAGTCATACAAGACCTTCGTCATCAGCAGAATATCCTTCTCTTCATATTCGCTGTGCTTATTCGCAAGCAGACTGATTTGCGCGTCCCAGAATTCTTCATCTATCTCGTCAGAGTCGTATATTTGCCCGTCCAGACTGTCGAGATGCTCTTCGACCGCCTCTTGCAGTTGCGGTTCCGTGTCCACCCACACACTTACTATGTGTCGCTCGTAATCGAAGTCCCAATCCATGCGCCCAAGGATATGCTGCTTCAATAGCGGCGCCGCCGCTCTGAGTGGATCTTTGTTGAAGCCGGGAATGGGTTTGCTCGCTCTGAATGCATCCCTGAAATCGTTGACTGTCTTCGCCGATAACCGCTCTTTCGACTTAAGTGCGTTGACTACATTCTCAACAATTCTGTCACGCTGTTCGGGAAGCAGAATTTCTTCATATCGACCGGTCATCCTGGTTCTCCTTCATTCTGAAATCCATTTCTGATTGTAGTCGTATAATACCAAGAACGTGGGCGATGCTCTATGGTGATATGTCGAATACACATTGCGACCGCGCCATATACAATTGGGTATCCGTAAACTGGGTATCCGTAAACCTGATAGTTGGAGGAGCGAATTGAAAGCTGTTTACATTACCGAGCACGGCGGCACGGATGTGCTGACATACGGCGATTTGCCTGAGCCTGAAGTAGGGCCAAACGATGTCAAGGTGCGCGCGCGCGCGTGTGCGCTGAACCGACTGGATGTCTATACGAGGCAGGGAGCTCGCGGCACGCGCATTCGCTTCAACGGTCCCCATGTGCTCGGTGGTGATGTCGCGGGTGATGTGGTCGAGACAGGCAGCGAGGTCAGCCGCGTCAGCGCAGGCGAGCGTGTGGTCGTCAACCCGCGAATCACATGCAGCCAGTGCCGCTACTGCCTGTCGGGCGAAGAGGAGCTTTGCGTCCGCGCCGGCATGCTTGGTTCGACTCTCAGCGGAGGCTATGCGGAGTACGTGAGCGTGCCGGCGGTCAATGTGGAGC
>JAGGDZ010000088.1 GCA_024648655.1 Chloroflexota bacterium
CATGACAACACAGACAGACCAGTCCTGGGACATCGACAAAACGCGCATGGTATATCGCCGATTCGGGCCGGACGAGTCCCTGGTCGCGGGACTTGAGCAGTTCGCACTTGAGCACGGCATACGAGAGGCTGCCATCACATCCTGCATCGGCAGCCTCCGCCAGCTGCAACTACGAAACCTCTGCCGATACGAGGATGGCGCTCCGGAGTTCGAGCGCAGCACTGTGAATGAGAACCTTGAACTTGTCAGCGCGGAAGGATACATCCAGCCTTTGCCTGACTCCGAGTCAGGCATCCGAGTCCACATCCATCTCGCAGCCGCCCGTCCCTCCGGTGAGATGGTCGGCGGCCATTGCGAAGAAGCGACCACTTTCACCGGCGCATTCATGTATCTTCACATACTCGAAGAGGACTGACTACATCCTTCCCAATGGCGTAAGACCACCCAATGGCGTAAGACCCAAATGAGTAAGAAATATGCAGAAGGTAGTTCAAGCGCCTTCTGAGCAAACAGGTTCCGGTTTCCCGCCTACGTGGGAAAGATCAACGGGCATGAAGCGGAACTCTTGCATATCTCTTAATGCACAGTCCTGTCAGTTCTTGGATAAGGAGGCGGCAAAATGAGACTTAGCGGCAAGGTTGCGATCGTCAGTGGCGCAGGCACTTATGGCGGCAGTGGCGTCGGCAACGGCGCGGCGGCAGCCATACTATTCGCCCGTAACGGCGCAAAGGTCGTTCTTGTTGACGCTGTAAACGAGTGGGCTGAGGCAACTGCGCGCATCATTGCCGAAGAAGGGGGCGAGGCATCCACCGCAACCGCCGATGTAACCAACCCGGACGACTGCCACAATGTGGTCGCCGCCGCAGTCGAGCGTTACGGCGCGCTGCACATTGTGCATAACAACGTGGGCGGCGGCGGCGGTGGTGGCAGTGTTGTCGAAGCCACCGACGAGGACTGGTTTCGCAGCGCATCCGTCAATCTGATGAGTATGGTCAACATGTGCCGCTACGCCATACCGCACATGAAGAATGCGGGCAGCGGCTCCATCATCAACGTGTCCTCAGTGACGGCGCTGCGCCCCAAACCCGGCAGGTCTTCCGCGCAGTACACCGTGAACAAGTCCGCCGTAGTCGGACTGACGCGCGCCCTCGCTCTGGACCACGCAGTCGATAACATCCGCGCCAATTGCATCATGCCCGGCCTCATGTGGACGCCGCGCCTCGAGAACGCCGCTTCGGACGCGCGGGAGATGCGCCGGTCATCAACGCCGCTGCCCATCGAAGGACAAAGCTGGGACATCGGCAACGCCGCCGTGTTTCTCGCAAGCGACGAAGCGCGCTTCATCACGGGCGTGACCCTTCCCGTTGACGGAGGGTTCCTGCTTACAAGCGCGCCGAACTAGGGCGAGTCAACTTCTCATCCGACCGGACAATATGGGACAACTTAAGCAGCGAGGAGGCAAGTCGTGCGACCAAACATAGTTTTTGCATTCGCAGATGACTGGGGCAGGTACGCCAGCGCTTACCGGAACCAACCCGGGGAAGGCACGATCCACGAACTCATCGAAACGCCCAACTTCGACCGAGTCGCCGAAGAAGGCGCCCTCTTCCTTAACGCGCACGTGCCCGCGCCAAGCTGCACCCCGTGCAGAAGCTCGATACTGTCGGGCAGATACTTCTGGCAGACAGGCTTGGGGGCAATTCTCGCAGGGGCAAGGTGGGACGAAAGCATACCGAGTTACCCCCTGATTCTTGAAGAAGCCGGCTACCACATCGGGTACACATATAAGGTCTGGACTCCCGGGCTGACGGAACATGCTCCGTATGGTGGGGAACGCACTGCCTATGAATCGGCCGGTATCAGGTTCAATAATTTCTCCGAGGAGGCGACGGAACGACTGGGAGACTTGTCTATTGCCGACTCGAAACGGGAACTGCTCGACGAGGTACGAGGCAACTTCGATGATTTTCTCGCCGCGAGACCGTCCAGAACACCTTTTTGTTACTGGTGGGGGCCCACGAACACCCACCGGACGTGGGAGCGAGGTTCCGGAAAGGAACTCTGGGGGCTGGACCCCGACAACCTGAAAGGTCGCATGCCGGCATTCCTCCCCGATGTGCATGAGATACGAGAGGACTTCAACGACTACCTCGGCGAATGCGTCGCGTTCGATGCGGGACTAGGCGTAATCATCGAACGCTTGGAGGCAATCGGCGAGCTGGACAACACCCTGCTTGTCGTAAGCGGCGACCACGGCATCCCCGGATTTCCGAGAGGAAAGTGCAACCTGTACAACTTCGGCACGGAGGTAGCCATGGCGGTTCGCTGGACCGGGCGCGTATCACCGTGCCGTGTGGTCAGCGATTTCGTGAACCTGATGGACCTGGCGCCGACCTTTCTGGACGCTGCCGGTGTGGATTTCCCCGAAGGAATGGTGGGACGCAGCCTTTCGCCGTTACTGGAGTCCGCTGAGAGTGGACGAGTGGATGAACAACGTAACTTTGTCGTCACGGGTCGGGAAAGGCACATGCTCGCCAGAGAAGGCTTTCTTCCATATCCGCAGAGGGCGATCCGCATCGACGACTTCCTCTATATCTACAACTTCGAGCCTGACAGGTGGCCTATGGGGGATCCTGGCGGCCTGGATGATGATGACGCCGTTCCACCGCCGGAGGAAGACATTCTGACCAACTATCTTGCAGTGTACGGGGATATAGATCTGGGCCCCACCAAGGCATGGATGATATACAACAGGGCGAAGGAAGAAGTAAAACCTCTCTTCGAGCTGGGCTTCGGAAAGCGGCCTCAGGAAGAGCTGTACGATCTACGCAAGGACCCGGACTACATGGAGAATGTCGCTTACGAGAGCGAGTATGAGCAGATTCGCGCCGACTTGTACTCTCGCCTTATGGCCGTCCTGAAAGAGCAGGACGATCCACGGGTAACGGAATCGCCGCCAAGGTTCGAATTTCCACCATACGGGGGACCCGTACCGGAAGAATGGCATGCGGAAAACAGGAGACTGCTCTTTGCGAAGGATCCAAGGGTGTATGCGATGGTGTACGGAGATGAAACTCCATAAGTCTGAGAGCGCCGAACTCCCGCCTGCATTTGCGACAGGCGCTTGCCTCTGATAGCATTTGGGAAACTTGTACTCTGCTTAGAGAATGAACCAGAAAACTTCAAAAGGAGGTTATGCATGCCTCAAGAGATTAGCCTACAGATGGTTACGCGGGACGATGTGGCGCGCATAAGGCGCTGGCTTGATGACGAAGAAGTATGTGAATCATGGTTTGGACGCTATGCCTACGGAGATCCGGCGCACCTTGGCTACCATCCCAACGAGATGGATGATGTATCCGACGAGGAGTGGGTGGAAGTCTTCGACAACCCAGAACACCGTATTCTCTCAATTTACAGCCCGGAGGCAGGGCATATCGGCGAGATTCACCTGGCAATTGAGGAATCACTGGGCGACGGGCAGCTATCGATTCTGGTAGGGCGTAAGGACTTGTGGCATCATGGCTACGGCTCGGCGGCGGCTCGGCGCGCGCTTGAAACGGCGTTCAACGAATACGGTCTGTACCGTGTCTGGGTCGATATACCGGAATATAACTCCGCCGCGCGCAGCATGTTCTCCCACCTCGGATTCCAACACGAGGGCACACTGCGAAAGAGCCGCCCACATGAGGGAGCGCGCTTCGACTCCGTAGTAATGGGGCTGCTCGCCAACGAGTATGTGCCCCTCGACGGAGCCGCAGTCCGCGAGATTCCGCGCGTCTAGCGGTCCACAAGGTAAAGCGAATGCTCTACGAAGCGCAAGCCGGAAATCTGACTCTGGTCGCGAGCGGCGACACTATGATAACCCGCAGGATGTCTGTTTTTCGCGAGGAGGGCTTCGTGCGCCTGCGGAAAATGTTCCGCGAGGCGGACGTGGGCTTCACCAATCTCGAAATGCTAATGCACGACTACGAGCACTCGCCGGGCCAGGCGGGCGGCACATTCACCGCATCCGATCCCAGGAATCTGGGCGAGCTGGAATGGCTTGGCGTCAATCTCGTATCCTGCGCGAACAACCACAGCTACGATTATGGAGAGGGCGGCGTGCTGACGAATCTCGAGCACCTGCGCCGCTCGGAGCTTGTGCATGCCGGCACCGGTCGCAACCTTAGCGAGGCTCGCGCACCGGCGTATCTCGACACGGCAAACGGCAGGGTCGCGCTTATTTCTGCGTCTTCCACGTTCGCAGAGGCAGGACGCGCACTCGACCAGCGCCCCGACATCAACGGCCGCCCCGGACTGAATCCGCTGCGCTTCAACACGACGCACATCGTTGATCGCCCTGCGTTCGACGCGCTGCGTCGCGTGAACTCCAAGCTGGGACTGGAAGCGCAACGCAACGCCCTCCGCAATTTCCGGCACCGGGGTGCAATTCCGGACGACGACGATTCACGATTCGTCTTCATGGACAAGGTGTTCGCGCTTGGCGAGGAGTTCCAGGTCAACACGCAGCTGAACAGGCGCGACCTGAGCGACAACCTGAAGTGGGTGCGAGACGCGCGCCGCATGGCGGACTGGGTGATAGTATCCGTTCACTGCCATGAGAGCGGCACACACCGCGATGAGCCACCGCAGTTTTTGGTGGACTTCGCGCATGCGTGCATCGACGAGGGCGCTGACGTCTTCATTGGGCACGGGCCGCATGTTACGCGGGGCATCGAGATATACAAAGACAGACCTGTTATGTACAGCCTCGGCAACTTCATATTCCAGAACGATACCGTGCGCTGGCAGCCGTCCTATAACTACGAGACCGTAAAGCTTGATACAGAGGCGACTCCCGCCGACTTTTACGATGCCCGCAGCGACCATGACAAGCGCGGCTTTCCCGCAGACGCCCTCTACTGGGAGAGCGTGGTCGCGCGGTGCGAGTTCAAGCGCGAATCTCTGCATGCCATCACCCTACATCCCATCGATATGGGACACGGTAAGAAGCGCTCCCAGCGCGGTAGGCCTCTGCTCGCAAGCACCGAAGTAAGCCGACGCGCTCTGGATCGCATCAAGCGTCTCTCCAAGCCGCTCGGCACCGACATCCGCATCGAGCGCGGAGTGGGCAGGGTGCGGCTGTGAGCAAGAATAAGCTGCGATCGCGTTCACCTGCCTATCCTTGTGAATTCTAACTATCCACCAAGGAGTCATCAGATTTGCCACTCTATCTCACTGAAGGCGAAGTCAATGAAGTGCTGACGATGGAACTGGCGCTGGAATCCGTCGAGGAGGCGTTTCGTCTCATGTCCGAAGGAGGCGCCACAAATCCCCCGCGCTCACGCATTCGCCTGCCTGAGGGCGGCCTGTTCAATTTCATGTGCGCGGCGGCTCCGGGCGCAGGCGTGATGGGTCTCAAGGCGTATGGCGTTACGCGAGGCAACTCGGTGAAGTTCTACGTGCAGCTCTTCAGCAGCGAGACGGGAGAGTTGCTCGCGTTGATGGAAGCGGGTGACCTTGGACAGGTACGCACAGGCGCGGCGAGTGGAGTCGCCACCAAGTACATGGCGCGCGAGGACTCCGAAACGGTCGGTGTCATCGGTTCCGGATACCAGGCGCGCACTCAGTTGGAAGCGGTCTGCAACGTTCGCGCCATCAAGAGTGCGCGTGTGTTCAGCCGCAACCCGGAGCGCAGAGAGAGATACGCAACAAGGATGGGCGAACGGCTTGGCATCGAAATTTCGCCGGTAGAGAGCGGTGAAGAGTGCGTTGCGGACGCAGATGTGGTCATCGTGATGACAAGCGCGAATCGTCCGGTGCTCAACGGGGAGTGGCTGAGCGAGGGAACACACATCAACGCCGCGGGAGCCAATCACTGGATGCGCCGTGAACTGGACGGCGACGCAGTGCGCCGCTCCGATGTCATCGTAACGGACGAGATCGAGCAGGCGAAGCTGGAGTGCGGAGACCTAATATATCCGGCAGAGCTAGGCTCGATACGCTGGGAGCAGGTGCGAAGTCTCGCGGATGTGGTGGGCGGCTCTGCCCCCGGGCGTAACTCTGATAAGGAGATCACGCTCTTCGAGTCGCAGGGCTTGGCGGTGCAGGACATCACGACCGGCATCCGTGTCTATCAGCTCGCGCTGGAGCGTGGGCTGGGACGGGAGATTTCTTAGTCCGGATGCTCATTGCACCGTTTGCACATGCTCATAACGGAGAATCTCGTGGTCAGTAGTTACCAGCGGGCATCCATAAAGTCTTGCAGTAGCGACAATCATCTGGTCGAAGGGGTCGCGGTGAAAGTCCCCGGGCAGTCTGGTGGATTCTATCGCTATCTCCGGTGTCAGGTTCAGCAATGAGACGCCGGGATACGACAGTGCCGCATCCAACCACTCGGACGGTTCGACAGGCAGTTCCAAGCGTCCATACTCGCATAGCTTGGCTATCTCCCAGCAGGAGATGACACTGACGCCGATAATATCTGCTTCGTTGCTGCTTACGGCTTGACGCTGAGTCTCACTTAAACGGGAGGGATCGTTTGTCCACCACACCCATGCTTGGGTGTCCAGAGCGATCACTTCAGTATCTCCCAGTCATCAAGGGCAACCGGATCATGCGGCCTATCATAGCGATACGGCAGGCCTCGCATAGGGTAGCGCTCATTGTCAGGAAGAATGCGCTTCACCGACCATCTCGGTTCAGGCTCCAGTGTGAAATCTTCACCATAGATCAATATATGCACACGCGGGTCTGCGCTATCGACGTCGACCACTCGGTAAATTGAAGCGTCGCCGCTAACTAAGGCATCATGGGATTTTTTACTTGATACTTTCAATTTCTGCCATGCGATGTCGGAATCCTTAGTACCCTTCACCTCAATCCGCTCTGTCTTGCCATCTATCGTTACTCTGAGATCCACGCCATCCCCGTCTTCTTCAATTTCCACATCCTCCCCATATCTGTCCCTTAGGCGCGCACGCACGATATTCAAAGCCTTCTGTTCCGTACTGAGGTCTTCCATTTTCTTGCGCTCCGCTTCGGTTAGCGCAATAGGAACTATTGAATCCACATTGAAGGAAGGGATTTCAGGTTTGGAGCGCGCGACGGAGGATAGGGATGTAGGTGCGATTGGAGGGTGCATCGTTGCAGAGCGCCCCTTATTATTCTCTCTAAGTTCCTTAGCGCGAGCAATCGCCCGTCGCATCTGCGCCTGCTGAGTCTCCGGATCGTCGTCGGGGTCTTCGATCAATTCATACAGCCCAGGTCCCCCTCGCCAAAATTTCGGATCTGTCCCGTTCTTCACAGTATTTCCTATACCTTCGCCTTCCTTCGCAACGCTGAAGTTGGAAGGCACGGTGTTGATAGTATTTAGTGAATGATTCCTTCCAATGCTTTCAAGTTTTTCTCTGATGTCTTTCCTTTTCCACTCGCGCTTGATTAGCTTCTCATGGCGCAGATGGATAATGTCATCAATCAATTTCATTCCTAACCCTCCAAATAAAATATGGTATGCTAATATATTAGCATACCATAGCAAGATTGTCAGATCTTGCTGAATTAGTGTAAAGGGAAGAAATTAGCCGCCGCCGAGGAACTGCTGGAACGGGTTGGTTGGCTGCGGCGAGGGTGTTATGGCAGTGGAGATGCCCAGCTGCTGGATCATCCAGGCGTAGATGTCCGAGTTGAAGACGGCGTACACGTCATGTTCTCGGCGCTGCTCGTTGATCCAACGCTCTAGGGCGCGCGTCTTAAGCGCTTCGTGGTTGACGGGAGCAAGCTCTCGCAGTTCGTCAATCTCGGACACCATGAATATGAACGCCTGCTGCCGCTGGTCGCGGTTGGGGATGGGATCGCTGAGTTCGCCGACTTCGACGGTTGCGATGACGTCGTCGTAGTCTTCGAGCACGCCCAGAGGTACCCAGCCGACCTCACCGCCGCGGCGCACAAGTTCCGGAGCTTCTCGCGAGAACTCACGCGTAATCGCCTTGAAAGCCTCATGCCGCAACAGCGGGTCATTGCTGTTTTTCACATAGTCTTTGTACTTCGTGAACATGATGTCTATCTCGTCTTCCTGGTTCACGGCAAGTCGATAGACGTGGTACTGCTTGGCGACGCCCGGCACAGACTCGCCTACATATTGCCGCACCTTCTCCCGCAGCAGTGTGCGGCGCACTATGTCGCGGTGCTCGTTCTCACTAATCTGGGATGAGTTCAGGAAGTTGCCGTAAAGTTCCTTGAACTCTCTGTCGAGCTGCTCGTCCGATTTGCCCGCTAAGTTGCCTCCGGCCTGGAAGATGATGGTCGCCTGAATCTGCTGGTCAACCTCTTCATCGGAGACGGTAATGCCAATGCTCGGCGCGGACTGCGATATAATCTCGTTCTCCACGATGAGCTGCAGCGCCTGAAAGATGTCGGTGCTCGTATCAATACGCTGCCCTGAGTCTTCTATCAACCGCTGCCGAATTCGCAGCATCTTTACCATGTCCCCACGCGTGTAGGTTACATCGTTCACGCTCACCACCCGTTCTTGCGGTGGGAGCACGAATACGAGAGTGTAACCAACGCCAATGACGCCCACGACGATGACTAACAGCATTACGGCGATAACCGCAAATGCAACGCGGCGTCTGCGCTGAATCTGCTGAACGCGACTGGTTTCGCGACGGCGGTCGGTCAGGGGTGCTTCACCCTGCACTTGGGAAGGGTCGTTTACCAATTTCGAATTCTCTCGTTACCTTTGGACTTAGACAAGCAAAACATGGATTGTACAGAGTGAAAAGGATATATCACTGATAGCATATCCCGTTCTTACTGTAAATCCATGCTGATTCACCGGATACAAGGGCCGCTGCCTCTATGCAGCGTAACCACCGCCGGGCATCTTGTGGTCGGGGCTGAACGGGATGAGCGCGAGTACGCGGGCGCGCTTGATAGCTCGCGACAGCATGCGCTGATGCTTCGAGCAGACGCCAGTCTTGCGCCTCGCCTCCATCTTGTAGCGGTCCGAAATGAAGCGCCGAAGCCTGGCTACATCCTTGTAGTCGATATACTTCACTTTATCCACACAGAAGGTGCAGATTTTCCTTCGCGCATAGTATCGCGGTCTGCCGCGCCTGCGCTGGAAGCCGCCCTGCCCGCCACCGCCCCTGAACGGCGGCCTACCTCCTCCACCTGGTCTAGGGCCTCCCGGCGCTGCCGGTCGCGGTCCAGTTGACGGTGTAGAACTTGGCGCTGTGGGCGCCGGCCCTGCAGGTTGCGCTGTAGTCATGGATTTACCTCGTTTAGTTAGTCGGTTTGCCGGTATATTAGTTAGTCAAGCAGAGAATTGGCTGGCGTCGTGGCTGATTTCACGCACACTTAACTCATCATCAGCCTATGAAGCCTTGCGCCATCACCAGGGCAAGTCATCCGCGTCTGACGGCTCTGCGGGTCCGCCGTACTCGCCGTCCGCGCCATAGCCGCCCGGCTCACCCGGTGGACCGCCATATCCACCGCCTCCTTGCGGTCGGTTCAGGAAGGTAACTGTGTTCGCCACTATTTCGTTACGGAAGCGAGTTTGCCCGTCCTGCCCAACCCATGAGCGGCTTCTCAGTCTGCCCTCCACATACACTTTCATGCCTCTTGTGACATAGTTGTTGCAAGTCTCAGCGAGCCTGTTCCAAGCCGTGACGTCAAACCACTCCGTCTCCTCTTGCGGCTCGCCATTCTGCGGAGTGTATCGACGGTTCACCGCCAAGCTGAACGAAGTCACCGCACTGCCGCTCGGAGTGTATCGCATCTCAGGATCTCTGCCCACATTGCCGATCACGAGCATCTTATTAAGCATAGGTACAGCCCTCTTGCGTCATTGGGTCGTATTGGGCGAATTAAGCTACGGCTCTGGTTATGAGATGCCTGATGACGTCTTCCGATGTTGTCAAGCTGCGCTCCAGCTCCAGCACGTCGGATGCGTCCAGGCTGAAATTGGCGAGGACGTAGATACCCTCCATAAACTTCTCGATAGGGTATGCGAGGCGTCGCAAGCCCCAGATCTCGTGGTCGCCGAAGCTGCCGCCTCGGTCGGTCACGAAAGCGCTTATGCGCTGTATCGCCGCTTCGACCTCGCCCTCGTTCGCCTCGGGCGTCAGTATAAATACAATCTCGTAGTCCCGTAGTCGCTGAGCTACCACGCTATGCTCCTGTAAATAGTCCGTCCTGCGAAAAATCAAGCAACCGCCATTATATCACGAATGCTCCGGACAGGCATGAATTACGCTATCCGAATCAGGGTCTTTCGGTTATAGAGTAGGATTCGGCCTAAGCAGTTCGAGAGCGCCGTTAGGTCGCCAGCCTGCGTTCCTGATTGCTGCAGCTATGTTAGCTACGCCCGACAACCTGAACATGTTCAGCGACAGATTCCTCAGCGCAGCCATCACTTGCGGCGCGGACTTGGCGCGAACCTGACTGGCGTCCTCACCCATCGTAAAGTCTCTGACATAGTGCAGACGATTCTCCATGCACCAATGACCGCGCATCAAACGCAGCAGCCTGTCAGGCGACGTATCCGTTCCAAGACTGGTTATGGCGTATCTCACCTGTATGGTCGCCTTGCCTTTCACCAGTCGCCTGCTCTCCATCTTTATCACCTGCGCGTGTCCGGGCCAGTCCAAGTAGCCTGCCAGCATGTCCGTCGCCCACAGTCTGCGACGCTCTCTGCGGTCTCTGTGCACATCGACCGTCTCCACATGGC
>JAGGDZ010000454.1 GCA_024648655.1 Chloroflexota bacterium
TAATGGGAATGTTCATTATGTTGAACCTCCTAGCCGGTCCTATTCGTTCTGAACACCCAAGCGCTCCGTTAGCTTGCGGTCCATTTGGGCTTGCGCTTTTCGGAGAATGCTAGGGGGCCTTCGACGAAGTCGTCAGATGCGGCTGCCTTCAGCTGCTCGGAGTATGTCCGATTCAGGGCTATGTCGAGGGGCCAGTCGTAGCCGGATGTTGCCATCTGCTTACTTGCGCGCGCGGAGAGGGGAGCTACTTCGAGGATTTCGTTTGCCCAGCGCTCGGCGGTTGCCATCAGGTCCTCTAGCGGTACGACCTCGTTTACGAGGCCAAGGCGGTATGCTTCCTGCACGGGTATTCGCCTGGCGGTGAGAAGCATGCCCATCGCAATTTTATAGGGTACGTGACGCGGCAGGCGATGGACACCGCCTGCGCCTGCTATGAGACCGACGCGAGGCTCAGGCAGGCCGACTTCGGCGTGGTCGGCAGCGATGATGATGTCGCAAGCCATTGCCAACTCAAGGCCGCCGCCTAGCGCGTATCCGTTGACTGCGGCGATGATGGGCTTCCAGCACTCGAAGTTTGAAGTGATGCCGCCAAATCGGGCGATTTCGCCGGACCGGTCGCGTCTGCCGCGCTCGGCCGTGTATCGAAGGTCGTTTCCGGCGCTGAATGCCCGTTCACCCGTGCCTGTGAGTATCGCCACCCACACGTCCGGGTCGTCCCGGAAGTCGCAGAAGGCATGGTAAAGCTCGGCGTTCGCGGGCGGGTGAAGCGCGTTCAGGCGTTCCGGCCTTGTGATGGTCACGTAGGCGATGCGCCCCTTCTTTTCGTAGGTGATGAACTCGTAACTCATGGGATTCTCCTAATTCGTGGCGCCTAGATTGCAGGCGCAATTATACCAGTTTCACAATGGCTAGATAGTCTTGCCCCAACCGTCCCAGTGGGTGACTTCTTCCATTGGCTTACGGCGCGTAGGCCCGTAACGTACGCCCTCGGCCGGATAGCCGATGGGCAAGAGCGCGGCTGTCTCTACATTGTCTGGGATGCCAAAGATTTCACGCACTTCATCTTCATATTGCTTGTGGAATGTCGTTAGCACGCTACCCAGCCCGAGTCCACGCGCCGCGAGCAGAATGTTCTGCACGGCAGGATAGACGGATGAGCCGGTAGTCAGATTTGTGGAGCCGCTGTGCTCGATGCAGGCGAGCAGCAAGACAGGCGCATCGTCCATGTGGTCGATGAGATGCGTTGCGGAGCGGAGGATACGTGGGTTGGCATCCTGAAGCCATTGAAGGTTTGGCAGCGCGTTGCGGCCGGCGCGGCGGTAGATGTCCGCGAGCTTGGCGCGCAGGTCGGCATCCTGCACGACGATAAAGTGCCACATCTGGCGGTTAGTGCCGCTGGGAGCCTTTGATGCGGCTTCGAGTATCTTGTCTAGCGCCCCCTGCGGCACAGGGTCTGTCTTGAAGTATCGGATTGCGCGTTGGGTGTGCATAGCCTCGAACAAGCCAATTTCGTCAGTCATCTCACACTCCTAAGTTCGGTCGGGATTTCAGAGGAGATTATATCGCATCGGGCTGCTGCTTTGTGTGCGGCTTGAACTGCGCTCTGATAAGATAGGCGCGGCAAGAAACGAGATTGATGGAGGCAACGCTGATGAAGGTTGGCACAGGAATGCAGGGCGGGCTGGTGGCGGATATCCCACAGAAAGTACGGAAGGCTGAGGAACTCGGCTACGACTTCTTTTCAACCAGCGAGACTAAGCATAACCCGTTCGTTACCGCGGCGCTTGCCGCCGAGCACGTGGAGCGCGCGCAGGTGCGTACATCCATTGCGCTGGCGTTCGCGCGCAGTCCTATGGATACGGCTTACAATGCGTGGGACTTGCAATCGCTGTCCGGCGGGAAGTTCCAGCTGGGGATGGGTAGCCAGGTCCGCGGCCATATAGTCAGGCGGTTCAACATGCCCTGGGGAAGGCCCGCTGCCCGGATGCGCGAGTATATTCAGGCGTTGCGCCACATCTGGGGGAGTTGGCAACATGGCACGCGGTTGAACTTTCAGGGCGATTTCTACAACTTCAACCTGATGCCTCCGTTCTTCACCCCCGACCCCATCGAGCATCCGGACATCAAGATTTATATTGCGGCGGTCAACGAGCGGATGCTTCATGTGGCGGGCGAGGTTTGTGACGGGGTGCTGCTGCACTCGTTCGGAACGTTCAAGTACATCAACGAAGTGGTTGTGCCGAATCTTCAGAAGGGCGCGGAAAAGGCGGGCAGGTCGCTCGCGGATATTGACGTTAACGGCGGTGGATATGTCATTACTGGGCCGAATGATGAGCATATTGAGCGCAGCCGGCAGGAGGTCAAGAATGCCATATCGTTCTACGCTTCCACGAGGAGCTACGCGCCTGTGATGAACCATCACGGCTGGAATGACACGGCGCAGCAATTGTATCGCCTGTCGGTGGAAAACAGGTGGGGCGAGATGGGCGCTCTAATCACGGATGAGATGCTGGATGAGTTCGCAATCGTCGCAGGATACGACGATGTGGTTGACAAGATGAAGGAGACTTTTGGACCGTTTGCCAGCTCGCTCAGCTTCTCGATTCCGGTTGAGTCGGGTGAGGACGAGGAGATACTCAAGGACATGATTGCACGGTTGCAGGCGGATTAGAATGTATCAGAGAACGACTCTACGGGGCGGGTCTCGGTGGCGTTCGACGCGTATTATGTCCTCGATTTCGAGCGCGGCTTCGTCAGTGGCATCGGTGTGGTGGACGACGGTGTAATCGAATTTTTCGGCTTCCTGAAGCTCATCACGCGCCTGCTCAATGCGCGTGGTCAATGCCTCGTCCGATTCGGTGTTGCGCCCGCGCAGCCTTCGTTCCAGTTCCGCATCACTTGGCGGAGCGAGGAAGATGAAGAGGGCGTCCGGCGCTAGGCTGCGAACCGTTTCTGCGCCCTGGATATCAATTTTCAGGATGACGTCCTTGCCTCGTGCCATCGCGTCCATCACTTGCGATTTGGGAACGCCGTAGTAATTGCCAAAGACGTTCGCCCACTCGAGCAGTTCTTCGTTGGCAATCATAGACTCGAATTCCTGAGCGCTGACGAAGTGGTAGTCCACGCCATCGTGCTCGCCACTGCGTCTGGGACGGGTGGTTGCGGTTACCGTGAAATGGTAGGGCCTGCCGGCTTCCCTCAAGCGGGTGAGCAACAGATCTTTGCCCACGCCGGAAGGACCGGAGAGAACGAGCAGCAGCGGATTGGGCGTGGTTCGCGTTGCCATCAGCGGTTGCGGAGGTAGGTCCAGGACTTTTTCTTGCTGTCCTCGCCGCCGGTCATCTGCTGGTATCGCTGAGTGAGTTTTTCGCCGAAGAAGGCGGTTGCCATCGACATGCCGGCAGTGGGGAGGGCGTTCTCGCCGGTGTCAACGACTGCGCCGGCGTCCCATCTTGCGCGGCCTTCCCACGCCTTGATAAAGGTGTCAACAAGTTCGTCGTTCGAGTCCTTAATCATATTGCGGTATGAGTAGAGTTCTGAGATGTACTCGTCGATCCAATGGACAAGAGCTTCGATGTTAGTGTAGCAGGCAGCCTCGTTGTCTATGGGGTCTTCGGATGCGAGGCGTGAGTACTCGGCGAAGGTCGCGGCGGCGACCTGGTGCATTTCGCGCCATGACTCGCTGCCGGCGGTGGTGGTGACGAAAGCGGACGATAGGACGGTGGGCAGCACCTCCATGGCGACCGCGTAGCTGTCGTGCTCGTGCGGGTCGAGGAACAGGGGCTTGGCGCCGATGAGTTCGATCATGCCCACAACGGTTTTGACAGATGTTTCGTCTGCGGTGCGTGAAGGGGAGACGCAGTATTTGGCGTCCTGGAACAGGTCGGGTGAAGCGTCTTCGAGATTAGTGTAGGGCTTTCGGATCAGAGGACGCCCGCCGACGAAGCTGACGCCGAGAGGTAGGAGCTGCTCTGCCCATTCCATAGCCCTGACCTTAGCGGCTCCGGTATCGGTTATGACGCAGCCGTCCTCTACGATGGGCGCGATAGCATCCATAAGCTCGCGGGTCTGAGTGAATGGCGAGTCAAGGATAATCATCTGGGCGCCGCGCACGGCATAACGCAGGTTTGCTGTCTCTTCGTCGTAAGCGCCAGCCTTGAACGCGATTTTCAGCGCGTCCCTGTCGCCGGAACTGCCGACAATCTCGGTATTGCGAAGGTTGGCTCGCTTGAGGGCGAGGCCGATGGATACACCCACCGGGCTTGTGCCTATGATCGTAATGCGCTCCAAAGTGACACCTCCTGCTGCGGGCTGTCGCTTTTCGATTTTGTAGTGCTCACTGAGAAAAGTCTATCACAAATGGCAAGAGTGCCGTCATGCGCCCAGAAGAAGCTCTCTTATGACGCTAATTGCGGGAATCAAGACTCGGCTGAGTATTCCGATGGGAGTGAAGACATCGACGAGCACGATGACCATCAGAATCAGCATGCCGATGCGTTCGGTGCGGGCGAAGACAGAGGCGAGCGTGTGCGGCAGGATGCCCAGCACGACCTTGAAGCCGTCCAGTGGAGCTACCGGCAATAGATTGAAGACCGCAAGGACGATGTTCCATAGCACAAGGGATTGCAGGAACAGAGAGTCGATGCCTCCACTGGACGAGACCGTGCCCAGTCTGAAAGGCAGGGCGGCGAGTGTGGCTACAATCATATTGGAGATGGGACCTGCGAGGGCGACTACCGCCATGCCGGAGCGCTCGCCAATGCGAATGTTGGACGGCGTAACGGGTGTGGGTCTGCCCCAGCCGAAGCCGGCGACGAATATGAGGAGGGTGCCGAGTGGGTCGAGATGTGCGAGGGGGTTGAGAGTGAGCCTGCCCTGTCCGCGAGCGGTGTAGTCGCCGAGCTGGGTGGCGGACCATGCGTGGCTGAATTCGTGCACGGTGATGCCAACGATGAGCGCGACCGCGAAGGCAGCGAGGGTGATGAGAGCGCCGATGGGGTCAATCTGAAATTGGTCGAGAAGACGGAATAACAACTTTTGACCTGTCAGGGAGGCGTAATGTCTTCAGAGCGTGTTGGCGGTGCGTACTCTCTAAGATTATAGACGATAATTCAAGGGTTGGAACGAGTGATCACGTGTGCGTCCACTCCGCGCGACTCCTCTGGACCCATAATCTGCCCAGCAATGACGAAGGTAGGTTGGATTGGCGTCTGCACGGTATCCGGCGGTCATCTGTCGTGTCCAGATACGCGCCAACG
>JAGGDZ010000375.1 GCA_024648655.1 Chloroflexota bacterium
TGTCATTGCTATGCAGAAAGAGCTTCCCGCCAGGGTAGCGCAGGGTGGCTATCTTGCGTTTTTTCTCGTCCAGCGCATTGCCCTTGCAGTCGTGGAGGCGATCTTCGCACGGGCAGGGGAACGGATAGACTTCGTAGTAGCCGGGTCCGTGCAGGCTGTATTCGATGTCTTCTTCACGACGACGACGGGTTTCTTCTTCCGCTGGGTTGGGCACGGGTTGCGCTTTGGCTTCATCCGTGATGGTTTCGTCTTCGGGGGCGTAGTCGAAGCCGCGATGCAGCAGTTCTTTGCATGCCGCGATTCTGTGGCAGGGTTTGAAGTCATGGAGTTCGCCTTTCATTGCCTGAATGAGGAAGTTGACCATGGCTCTGCCGTTGTCGGTCTCTTCGTGGACTATGTGCGCGAGTTCTGAGCGTATGCGCGTGGCGGCGCGGTGTGATTGGCGCCGTTCGCGCTTGGCGGCGGGGCGGGATGCCGCGGCGCTGATGAATACTTGTGCTTCCTCGCAGCCGAGCTTTTGGAGCAGGCGTGCGGCTTCGAGCCGATGACAGGGCTGGAAGTCCGCGAATTCGCCGTTCATAGCGAAAAGCAGAAAGCGGACAATTAGCCTGCCATTTTGAGTTTCTTCTTTTATGATGTCTGAAAGTTCAGATTTTGTGGTCTTCGTGATTTTGCCCTGACTCCTCACCTGCCACCCGACACATCATCCACGAGAGCGGACTAAAGTTAGAAAGAATGCTTGTTCGAGGTATTTGCATGTATAATACAGACGGATGTTTGGGTTGTCAAGAGGAATAGGCACAAGGTTCGCAGGATGGGGGGATTACTAGGCACTATACACACCGTCCAAATTCGCTAACGCAGTGGGAAACTCCGCCTCATTGAACACCAGCCGAAATGTGCCTTTAGCCGGACCATCTCTCACGGTCATCATGCCGCAATTGAAGGCGTTTTGTAGTGTTTCAAGCACACGCTCCTTATAATCAGTATCGGGATTGCCGCGCAGATGCTCACCCTTCGTCTCGAAGACAAGGACATACGGCTTGCCTTCGGTTTCTCCTGCCATAGCGATGAAGTCGGGCCAGATACGCTCTTGTTTCCAGCCGCGCAAGTAGTAATCGCCTCGCTGACGGACCGCTACACGATGCCACCAGCGCAACGCCTTCTGTTCGTCAAGGTAGCGGGCGAAACTACGCTCCAAATCGGAATCGAAGTGTTGCGTGTACATTGGTTCAAACAGGTTAAGCTGCAACGCTTGTCCGTTGTTCCCGGTCATTAGCCCAGCGTTGACTGACACGGGTATTTCGTAGCGTTCCACCATCTTAAAGTTGGGCTTGTCAGCTTCCAAGTCAAATCGGATTTCACCGCGCTGTAATTTACTATGAAAGATATTCTCCGCTTGTTTTTCCAACACGTTGACTACATGTTCTCGCAGGGCGTATGA
>JAGGDZ010000115.1 GCA_024648655.1 Chloroflexota bacterium
GCGCCTGCCTGTGCCGGGGCGGAAGACAGGTCAGCCCGTCGTCACGCCGGTCGGGGGTCCGCGCAGTACCGCGTCGGTGTGATGCGCGCAATCGGGCAGTGCGTGCAGCAATCCGATGCAGAGACGACAGAGTGTTCGCAGGATGCGTTACAACGGATGGGATTTGCAGCAGGACGATGCGGCGGATTTCAGTGGTATCGCAAGGCTGCCGGGCGGAGGGATGGGTTCAGCCGATCAGCGACTTTACGAGCGGAATGGCGACACAGGCCAGGACAACGCCAATGCATCTATTTCAGAAGCCTGATGTCGCCTTCGATGTTCTGCAGGGGCGACTCAATACCTCTCAGGCGACGCTCGAAGTCTGCGATTTCTTCAGCAGTTTCGCGGTCATGGGTGTCTGGCGTGCCCGCGGCGACGAAGGCTGCATAAGTCTTGGATAGTATAATCGGCACTGTGCAGCCATTCAACTATGCATTATGGGCTCTCTTGCTTAAAATCAAAGTATGTCGAGTGCTTCAGCGAGGCCGCGTGCCTTCAGCAGACTCGTGACCAGATGATCGCGGAAATGACGGAAAATGACAACACAAAAAACGATAAGACGGTTTCAATGAAGCCAGCTGCCTGTTCGGAAAACCTGTACGAAGACAGGCGGGCGCAGAAGGCAAGTATCGGGCGTTTTTTGAACCTGGGAGCGCGGGCGCCCCGCCCGCATCCGCTTTCTTACCCGGAACGAGGGCATCCTGCCCTCGACAGAGAGAGAGAATACGATCAGCCGCGACTCGCCAAAGGCACCGGCGCAGACAGAAGTGGTTGGCGAATTGGCGGCGAAATCGCAGGAGATTTGATCGGTCGTTATACTGCGCACGCAAAAAGAAACGGGAGGATAGAATGGCTAATGTATGGGATCCGTTCTGGATTAGAGCAATTCGAACTGAATTCGTGCCTCAAATCAACGCTATCGTCAGTGTACTCAATGAGCGGTTCCTGCCACAGATCAACGAAGAGACGATCAATGCAGAATCTGAGAGAATCACCCAGGACGCATGGGAACGATACATGTCCATGCCGGGCACCGGAGAGGAAGACCCCGCTGACTTTGCGGATATAGCGGAAAGCGCTGGAGTTTCACATTTGGTCTTGATGCTCGGCGTTCGCCAGGGGATGCTCAACCTGTTCGCGGTAGCGCTCTATCATGCATTCGAGCAACAGATTATGTGGTTTCATAGGAAGAATGTTCTGAATATCAATGAGGAAAACAACGAAAAGCTATTCAAGATGTCTGAATTTCTGAATCGAATGAAAACGCTTGGTATCGATCTGCAGAATTTCCCTTCATGGCCGAAGATAAATGATGAATTCCGCCTGGTAGCGAACACTGTCAAACATGCCGAAGGCGGCTCGTCCCATCAACTCCGACAAAAGCGACCGGACATGTTCAGGCACCCGGATCTCTCGTTTTCAGCATTGTTATCC
>JAGGDZ010000095.1 GCA_024648655.1 Chloroflexota bacterium
GCTCGTCCTCTTCGTGTTCGTGGTCCTCGTCGTGCTCGTCCTCTTCGTGCTCGTGGTCCTCGTCGTGCTCATCTTCTTCGTGTTCGTGACCGTGGTGGTCTTCGTCCTCCTCTGCTTCCTCGATGGCTTCAACAATCTCTTCCAAACCTTCTTCGGCAGAGATTTCGCCGTCTTCCACCTCATGAATGACGTGGCTTATTGCCTCGATGAGTTCAACTTCCTCGGCATGAGTAGCACCGAACTCAATAGGGTCGATCACATCCGTCAATTCAACGATGGCAGACTCATCTCGAGCGGCATTTACCAGAAGTTCATGAAGCCATGACTCTTCAAGCCCTAAGCCGACGCTCAGAACTAGGTCGGCGTCGGCAATGGCGGTAACGTCTCGCGCGCCCGGCTGGAAGGCGTGAGGATCTGCGCCTACGGGGAGAAGACTAAACACGTCAACTCTGTCACCACCGATAACTTGCGCCCAGTCCGCGACGATGTTGGTGGTCGTTACGACAGCTATCTTCTCTGGGGTAGCTTCGGGCATGGGGGCAGACGGAGGCGTTGTTGCGGCTGCCTGTGCTTGCGAAGGCACCGAAGTTGCCTGCGTTTGAGAGGAGGGTGCAACCGTCGGCTGTGCTTGCGAAGGCGCCGCTGTGGGCTGTGCTGCTGTGGGCTGTGCCGCTGGTGTGGTAGTTCCTCCGCCATCAGAGCAGGCAAAAAGGAGCATCAGGACTATGAGCGAAATGGGTAGGAATTTGAAGAACCTATATTTATTGAGATATTGTCTCATTCATTACCTCGGAAATCGTGGAAATACAACCGGTTGAAATTTAAGCACAAGCTGGATGCAGATGATAAATCTGCTGATGTTTATCAATAAATAGTATCACTTATGAATGCATATGCAATGATGAGTGAATGTCCTGCGGCAGGCTCGCGCCGCTTTCGACGCATTGCTCGCAGACGACGTAAAGCTCAATTCGGTGACCGACAATTTCACCGGATAGATCGGCCCCTATGATTCTCATAAGTCGCTCAACGGTCGCGGCACGAAACTCCCCCACCTTGCCGCATTCGACACACACGGTGTGGTGGTGATGTTCTACGCGGGAGAGCATGTACCTGGGAGCGCCGTCAAGTAGATTCAGCCTACAGATAATGCCCGTTTCCAAGAAGAGCTTGAGCGTGCGAAACACCGTAGCCCTGCCAATGGTGGGAAGCTTCCTGACCACGTCTTCCGCTGTGAAACCCTCCTGCATTTCCTCGATTACGCGGACGATTGCCCGCCTCGGCACCGTCGAGCGGTAGCCTCGGTCCTCGAGGATCGCCATAATGTCAGGGCGCGACGATAGAATGGTCGTCATGATATTCAGTCTCACTTGTCTTGGCAGTTATTGCGACCTAATATCTAATTGGGGACATTTTCGCAGGCAATTTTCAGTATGTCAACCCATTGTGCAAGGCGCCGATTCGAATCCATTCCTTCATTTCCTCATGATACATACACTCAGCTGTCATCACTTCGAAACAGTTAATGAGAGTCGTTCGTTGCAATATATGTCATTTGACGCTTCGGCACGGTTGCCATCCGTGAATCTGTGGTGAAATCTGCGCTTTGGCATACATTGTTTGCCGGCGGTCTGGCTAACACAGCGCTTCATCCGTTAAAATGCTGACTGCAAACTAGTCAGAAGGAGACACGTTATGGCAGTAATAGAGAAGCGAATAGAGGATATGGGCATCACATTACCCGACAGCCCGCAGCCGATTGCCAACTATGTACCCGCAGTCCGGACAGGCAATCTGTTGTTTGTAGCAGGCTTGGGCCCTGCCGCGCGGGAAGACGGCGCCACGCCAAGCGGCAAAGTGGGAAGCGACCTCACTCTTGAAGAGGGTTACGAAGCGGCAAGGCTGGTCGGGATTAACCTGCTTGCACGGCTTAAGAGTACGCTCGGCGACTTGGACAGGGTCGAGCGCATCGTGAAGCTATTGTCGATGGTGAACTGCGCGCCGGAGTTCACGCAGCAGCCTCAAGTAGCCAACGGCTGTTCAGACCTGCTAGTGGAGGTATTTGGAGACAAGGGGCGACATGCGCGCTCGGCGGTTGGGATGGCATCGCTTCCGAACGATATTCCGGTCGAGATCGAGATGATCGTTGAGATACGGGACTGAACACCTCGCGGAGCATCTGAGAGGATAGATAGCGGGATCAGTTCCCCTCGCGCAGGCTAGTGACGAGAATGTAGATAACGATCGGCATAACGATGAGCCAGAGTAAGAGGCGCGGCGGCAGTCGCTTTAGAATGTTCATTTTCGATTGAGCCTCGGTAAGAACTTGTAGCATATTTTCCAATAGTAGCACGGATTCGGGCGGTGAAATGGGATACAGACTGATAGCGCTTGACGTTGACGGTACCATCCGTAGCGGCAGCAACCCAATCGCTGCGAGAACGCGCAGCGCCATAGACGCTGCGCGCGAGGCGGGGGCAGTAGTTACGCTGGCTACGGGACGCGCGTACAGGTCGGCGATTGTAAACAGCGCGGCGCTGGACATCGACGTGCCAATCTCCACATCGCAGGGGGCATACATCGCCGACCCCATCAGCGGGGAAGTGTTTCGACACTGTCCCCTTACCGGAGAAATGGCGCTGGGCACACTGAATAGGCTGGAAGAGCGCATTGACTCCATTAACTCTGATACACAGGTTGTTGCGTACTATCCCGGAATTATGTACGTGAACAGGATGAGCGAATGGGCCGAGTCATACGGGAAGCGCACTGAGATAGAGGTGAAGCTCGTAAGCGATCTGCGCGAGGTTGCCGGCGAGGGCTTAACACGAATAGTGGCTGTGGGAGATGACGCTGACATCGAGGTATTGGAGCGCGAAATCAAACCTGAACTGTCGATGGATGCGCTAGTTATGAGGTCGCTGCCATACTTCTGCGAAATTCTACATCCAAGGGGCGGCAAGGAAGACGCGCTTAGCTGGATGTGCGAGCGCTTCGGAATTGCACGCTCAGACACCGTCGCGTTCGGCAACGGGTACAACGATGTGCAAATGCTGGAATGGGCTGGGCTGGGAATCGCAGTCGGTGATGCCGTGTCGGAGGCGCTTGCCGCGGCAGATAGCGTTGCGCCACCATTCAAGGAGCATGGGGTCGCGCAAGTGCTGGAAGAACTGCTGGACAAGGGGTTGATAGGATAAGGCAATGGCGCCAGGTGAAAATGCGGACAGACCCAAAATCGTTGTGCTGGGCGGCATCAATATGGATGTTGTCGCCAACGTACAGAGGATGCCGGAGGCGGGAGAGACGGTACATGGCGACAGTTTCTTCATGACCGGTGGAGGCAAGGGAGCAAACCAAGCGGTGGCTGCTGCGAGGCTGGGTGCCGAAGTACGGATGGTGGGTAGAGTGGGCGACGATGACTTCGGAAGAACTCTGCTGGATGCGCTGCGTTCTGAGGGAGTTGACGTGAACGGCGTCGAGCCGGACCCTTCTAACGGCACCGGCGTGGCGGTAATAATGGTGGACGCTTCCGGTCAGAACTGCATAGCTGAAGTATATGGAGCGAACAGGGCAAGCGATGAGACCCAGCTGGATGCTGCCAAAAGGGCGATGCATGGCTCGGACGCGCTTATGCTACAGATGGAGACGCCGCCGGAGGTTTCCCTGGAAGCCGCGAGACACGCGCGGAGTATTGGGGTACGAGTCATCTGGGACCCGGCGCCTGCCGCTGAAATGCCAAGCGACGGATTCACAGCCGCGGACTTCCTGACACCCAACGAAACCGAGGCGGAGGCGCTCACAGGCATTCGCGTTACTGATGAGGAATCCGCGCGGGAGGCGGCAGAAGCCTTGATAGCGAAGGGTGTGGGCGCAGCAGTAATCACCCTGGGCGAACGGGGAGTGTACGCCATTGCAAAAAATGAGCGTTACCTTGTGCCGCCGTTTGAGGTAGATGTAGTGGACAGCGTTGCGGCGGGTGACGCCTTTGCTGCCGGGCTTGCGGTTGCGATCTCTGAAGGCTTTAGCTTCGAGGATGCCCTGAAGTTCGGCGCCGCATCGGGCGGGCTGGCGGTAACGAAGCCCGGCGCCAGGGATGCGATGCCGCTTCGCGAAGAAGTCGAGGCGATGCTGTCAGGCGAGGGTTGCGGAGCGCCCATTTTAAGTCGGGCTGAATAAGCCTGAAGGCGAATAGTGTGCCGTCCACCAGTAAAGGCAAGACATGGACAAGACATGGATAAGGACGGGCGCAGGGCTGAAAAGTTCTGCGCCCGTCTTGTATGTCCTGTGATGGATGAAGTGCGTCAGAATGTGAGCGCTGGCATGCGCTCTGCGTCCATGTGAGTGATCATCTGCTCATTTATGCGCCTGACGATGCCGGGCCCTCTATAGATTAGGCCGGTCAGAATCTGTACGGTAGTCGCTCCCGCTTGAATTGCGGCTAACGCCTCCTCACCGCTGAAGATGCCGCCGCATGCGTTGATTGCCATCCTGCTGCCGACCTGTGCCTTTATGTCTAGTACCATTTGCAGCATATCGTCGAAGACAGGTCTTCCGCTAAGTCCGCCTGTCCCCACTGCTAGGCGAGAGTCTCGGACGGGCCACGTATTGGAGGCTGTTACGGCCTCGATGCCCTGCTCGACGCAGACATCTACGAGACTGAGGACCATGTCCTTCTGCTCACTGCCTAACGTGGGTGTTTCGAGATAAGGCGGGAGCTTGATGAAAAGGGGCTTGCTTCTCTGTTCGTTGAGGGCACAGAGCAGCTGCCGGAGAGTTTCGGGCTGCTGAAAAATTCGCAGCCCAAGCGTATTTGGCGAACTGATGTTAACTTCAACTGCGGACACGAACGGCTCCAGGCGCTGGTGGCAGCGGAGTATTTCGTCGGTTGCTACGCCGGACACACTGGCAACGACCGGCGCGCCGTTCAGCAAGGGCTGCGCCTGCCGGAGCTTCTGCGCGGCATGTTCAACTCCCTTGCTGGGGAATCCGAGCGAGTTGACGAGGGCTTCGTCACTATCGTAGCGGATGACGCGAGGAGACGGATTGCCGGCGCGGGGCATCTCGGTTACGGTGCCACAAGTGAGGTAGCCAAAGCCCATCGAGGCGAGCGCGGGCAGAGATTCGCAGTCTTTATCATAACCGGCTGCTAATCCGACAGGGTTGGAGAGTCTGATTCCCGCCAAGTTCACTTCGAGGCGCGAATTGTCCACTCTCAGGAGCGGTGATGCGGCTCGCCAGACATTATGGTTCTTGAGCGCTAGATGCGCCACCGATTGTGCCGTCTCAGGCGGCAGGCGAAAGAGAAGGGGCTTTATGAAGGTACGATAGGTGTCAGGATTGATTATCAGCAATTTTCTACCTCTTCTATATTCTCTAAGTTGCGTCAATTGTATCAAGTTGCGGATAGGGGAAAAATAGGATGCGCATAATTGTCATCCCTATCGATTAGTTAGCGTATAATTGGCATACTACACTCAAGAGAAAACATAAGGCTGGCAAAGATATGGATATTACTTTCGAGAGAGGCAGCGAGGACTCGCCGAAGGGTCATGCCTTTGTGTACTTCAGAAGCTCGATGGATGCGAGAGACGTGTGGGCGAGCTACATAGTCATGCTGCCGATTACGGTGGACGTGGCTAAGTACGCGCCCCCTTTTCTGATGAGCCTGATACCCGACGGGAGCATGAATGACATGTCGGCATTTGCGTTTCCACCCGCCCCTGAGCAGATGCGGAGCTTTGAGCAGATTCAGCAGTTGGCGGAGATGCGCGACGACGATGTACTGTTCGGGGGAACATTCAATACGTCGGACCTGCCAAGCATGATGCTTGCCGCCGGAGACGCCGTAGAAAAGTACACGGAACTATACATCGCGGCTACGGAGCAAGCAGGGCTTGCGGAAGTTACACCTGACGCGGAGGCACTCGATGAAGGCAGCGTCGGGTTCAGCGAGGTCATGTACGGGCTTATGAGCGACAGCGACAAACTGGCGGAGCTGACAACGCTCGTTGGGAAGCTGAGGTTCGCGGTGGATAGCAGCGAAGAGGCGCTAATCAAGGAAGCGGAGGCAGACATCGCCTCGCTGTCTCGATACATGGATTTCGACCACAAGGTCGAGCGCATCGTGGACGGCGTCAAGGAAGGTAGCGAAGATGCGCGAAGGCTTACGATGCTGTATGTGCAGCGGTGCTACTGTATAGTGCAGGAAGACTACCTGATGCTTGGGAATGTCGAGGAGCAGATCGCGGCGATTGAAGGGGAAGGCGGCGACGGGAGTTGGCAGAAAGTACGGGATTGACAGAATTCTCTGCCCAAGGCGGCGCCAAGATGCAACCGTCCCTATGCCAGCACTTGCATTGCGTAGCGGGAGCGGAGCAAGTCTCCGGTTTCGAAGCGATTGAGGTTGAGCATTGAGATGTCAACGCACTCGGCAGCGCCTTTGGTTATTAGCTCCGCCATCGCCTTGCCAATCATTGGAGATTCCTTGAAGCCATGCCCGCTGAAACCTACGGCGCAATAGAGGCCGTCTATACCTTCAATGCGGTCTAGGATGGGATGCCAGTCGGGTGTAACCGTGAACGCGCCGGACCATCCACCTCGGAATACGGCGCGCGACATCGCGGGGATGCGCTTGGCGATCGCCTCGAATGTAGGCCCAACGACATCCATATCCACACCCTGGTTAAAAGTGTCAGCGTCCACGAACTCCTCTTCGCCGGCGCCTATCATCGTGAGTCCACCGATGTCGGGACGAGCAGAGAAGCCATTGAGATTGTCGGCGACTATGGGATGGTCGGTGTCGGGTCCGGGTGGCCGTCGTAGCACGACTACCTGATGGCGCAGAGGACGAATCGGCACATCAACGCCGACCGCGCTCAATAGACGGTCGCTCCAGGGACCGGCGGCGACAACGGCAATAGCTGTCTCAACGCGCGCTTCGCCGGTGAGAACGGCGGTGACCTTGCCGCCGCTTACCTCGATGCCGGTTACGTTTGTGCCGTCCCGAACGCTCGCCCCCATCTCGCGGGCACGGTTGGCGAATCCCAGGGTTACGGAGTATGGGTCGGCGTAGCCGGACTCTGATTCGTAGGCAAAGGATTCATCGCCTTCGACGGCGAGCATAGGGGCAAGTTCACGCATGTCTTCGATTGAGACGATTTCGCTTGCTATGCCAAGTCGTCGATGCATTGCGACGTTTTCGTACATCGCCTCCCTGTCTTCCCTGCCCACTATGAGGAAATATCCGGTGCGAGTGTATCCTGAGGGAGTGCCTGTGAGTTCTTCGAAGTTCTTGAAGATTTCGAGGCTCTTCCAGGCGAGGACGGATGTAACCTCATTGGAGTAGTGCATGCGGAGGATCGCCTGCGACTTGCTTGTGGAGCCTGAGGCGAGTACATCGCGCTCCAATAGCAGCGTGTTGGTCAAGCCTTGCTCGGCGAGGTTGTACAGGATGCTGCAACCCATGACGCCGCCGCCGATGATTACCGCGTCCGCCGTGTTAGCCATGTTAGGGGCCTCCTGTCAGGATGTTGACATGTTACCACTAACAGTAACCGTCCCAAAGTTGCAGTAACCGTCCCAAAGTTGATGTGATAAGAAAGAAGCGGGAAGCCTGATAAGATTTTAAGTGAACAACCAAAATCAGAGGAGTCCCCGCCAATGCCAAGAGTACGATTTACACTACCCGAGGTCAAGGAGCATCCGGACTCACTCGCCCGTCGAGCTGTCCAAATTGCGCAGGAGTTGCATTCCACAAGCACGGGCAAATGGAGGATGTGGAGTTGAGACGGCTGGTGGAGGAGTCTGACCAGGCACAAACGAGTGGCAGGACTTCCGGAGACGAACAATGGGATGGAGCGTGTGATAGGAAGGAGCAAGATAGGATACAAGACAGTGAGGGGGTACAAGAGCATAGAGGCTATGTTGAACGATTTATAGCTGACGCAGTGGGTGTGGAGTGGCGATGACGGACTGTCGCCGGGTGAGTTGGTAGCGGCGTAATCGCGCGGCGCCTGAAATAGCAGGCTGCTGTGTCTTGTTCACTCCTCCCGAAACTCCACACCGTCTTCGGGACGGTTACCGCTCGTAAACTTATTGACACCGTGGGGCTTGTAGGATACTCTCTTCTGGGGGCTAGATGTTCCTCTGTAATCTGTTGCCCTGGACTACCGGGGCGAAGTGATAGAGCGCGACACTGTAGTGGACAGCCGAACTAGCAGAGACATGAGCGGCTTTGGCTCCGCAGCGCAGCTGACGGTTGCCGCTGCAGCCTGTGTCCGGCGGCCTGACAACCGCACATTAGTGCTACCCAGCCCCATCCGGGAGCTGACACCGTGAGGCCCTGCGGCTCCCGTAGCCCAAGCCCACGAATCGGCATCCCTGCGCCGTATGATGGGCTTTTTGCGCGCCTAGACAGGTACTCCCAGGCTTGGGATCCTTTTGGCAGTCTGCCTTCACCCTCCTGCTAGTCGCCACCATATGTTTGTCATTCCGGGATAATCGAGAGGAGCAATGCCATGTTGACACGACTATTCACCCACCGACTCAGCTCTCTGAACAACCGTTCTCCGGGCATGCGCCTGAGGTGGGTTGGCTTCGCATTTGCGCTGGCCGCCCTGACCCTGGTGACTCTGAACCCGGGGGGAGCTGTGCCGTCGGCTCAAGCCCAGAGCGAAACGACGGTCCTGGTCAACAACATCAATGGACACACTAATTTGAATTCTCTGGGCCAGCTTGATATTGCCCAGGCCTTCACGACCGGGAGCAACAGCCTCGGCTATACGGTGCGTAGCATTGAGATCA
>JAGGDZ010000130.1 GCA_024648655.1 Chloroflexota bacterium
GACATCACGTGCTTGCCCGGCGGCGTCAGCGTGTCGTCATACACGGTCGGAATCTGGATGAACATGATAGGGCTGCTCGACGGCCTGCCCGTCTTCGCGTCATCCCAGCTCCGCTCGAAGTATTCGACCGAAGGGCAGATGCGCGTGTACGCTAGAGCTTTCGGATCGTAGTCCTGCCCCAGATACGCCGAGAAGTCCGGCAACTCATCGAGGGCGGCGTGGAACTTGAGGAATGATGTGTTCGTCTTGGCGCGTCGAATGTCGGCGAGCAACGCGGGCGGTACATCGTCGGCGTCCATCAGCGACAGGAAAGTGCGCTTGGGGTCGGCGTTCGACAGCACTGCGTCCGCGTGGATGCGCTCCCCGTCCGCGAGCAGCACTCCGTTCGCTCTGCCATTGGTTGCGAGTATCTGTTGTACTTCCGAATTAAGGCGAATTTCTACCCCTTGCGCCTCGGCGGAGCGCGCCATAGACTGTGTTATCGCACCCATGCCGCCTTTCGGAATGCCGAAGTTCTCGTCGGGCGTGAGTATGTCGCTGCGGATGTAGCCGACTGCCATGATGCTGCCGGGCGCTCGCACATCTCCCGCATCCTGCGCGTCGATGAAGCAGGCGCGCACTAGAGGCGACTCGAAATACTCTTCGACAAGATCCTTCATGTTGCCGGTGAGCATGCGCTCGAAGATTGGCTCGTCGGGCGTGCCGCGCACATCGGCGGCGATTTCTGCCAGTGTCGGCGGGTCAGTGAGGAAGTAACGCTGAATGATGCCACCCGCGCGCTCCCAGAACGCCACCCAGTCGTGGTAGCGCGCGCCGTCCGCCGGTGATATACGCGCGATGCTCTCCGCAGTGCGCTCATCGTCGTGCCAGCGCATCACATGATTGCCGCCCGGCAGCGGGCTGAAGCTCACCGGATCCATCTCGTATATTTCAAGCCCATGCTTGCGGAGTTCCAGGTCGTTGATGACCTTCTCCTGCAGCATGTGGCAGATGTATGAGCAGCTTGAAACGCGGAAGCCGGGAAAAAGCTCCTCCGTGATGCATGCGCCTCCAACGAAGTCGCGCCGTTCCAGAATGAGCACACTGTTGCCCTGCCGCGCGAGGTAGTTGGCGGCTACCAGCCCGTTGTGCCCGCCGCCTACAACGATTGCCGAGTATTGCCCTGCCATGTCTCTGCCCCCTTTCTCTGCCCCCTTGCTTTCACAGCCTGTAATCTGTTGCTGAAAGCCTA
>JAGGDZ010000108.1 GCA_024648655.1 Chloroflexota bacterium
GCTCTGGCTTTGGCTGGCTAGAATCATAAGTGATTGTTTCTGTGACGCCTTTTCGACTTGTGGGGAGGTCAAGATGATTGCTGGGAAAGAGGATCGCAGAATACTATGGCTTTCCGCCTAAATGCCCTATTATTTCATTAATAAGACATTTAGGGGCTTTGCACGAATAGTAGCGGTCGTCACAAAAAGCACCGCTGTCGTCATAGAAAGTTCACGCTGTGCCGCGACCGCTCCACCTCTGCCCATGATACATCGTTGAGGGCAGATTCGGCACGCACATAAAGCCGAAAGCTCACAGAATGTCGAGCGCGGACGGAGGCGACAGAAGACTCCTACGCGCCTTCACATAAAGTCGGCAAAGCCCAATAATCGGGCTTTGCGAATATGGAGGAAGATCTTGTGGAAAGCCAGTGTAGTGGCCCGCAGAAGTTTCTAGTTGCGGGTTCTAGCCAGCAAGTGAGCTGCAAGCAGCCTTCTCGTCTGAAGTGGCGCGTGGAAGAAAGCGCGGGGTGCCGCCTCGCATCGGTCGATCAGGACAGTTACGTCAGTACGAGCAAATCTTGTCAAGGGGTTGTAGTCGGCGTCTTCGCGCTGTGACTGTAGGTTCCCGAAGACGCTCGCAAAGTGTTGAATCGCAAGGTCTTGTCTCAAGTGTGTGTATGATGCCAACCTGTTCTTGGCCTCCCTGTGCTGCAATGAGCGGTATACTTCCACCCAGATGTCGGCGTTTGATCCCGTAGATGCTTGGCCTACCAGGGCATCGGCGTTGCTCCAACAGAGAGCGTTAAACATAGCGTAGTAGGCTGTGCTCACCGCTCGCCTGAGCGCCGCTTGGCGCGGTCTTCCGAGGGATGAGGCAGCTCCACCGGAGGTTGCAAGCATTCGGGCTGCTTCGATTGCATGTTCCCAGTTCATATAGGCTCATGCTCCCATGGAGGCTGATTTCTTAGACTGACCCAATCATCATATTCGTCCTTGTGGATGTATGATTCCGTCGGGAAGTTGTGAAAGCCAAGATCAGCCAATTTTGAGCCTATTACCGCTGATACAGTATTGAGCTGGTCCGGGTCCAGCCGGTTGGTGTCTCCCTCATACACGACTATAAAGTTGAGGTTGTCCTCACCATGGTGATCCACAGTAGGCTCGACCGTGATTTTGCCGAAGACAATTCTCCCCTTGAATGCCACGTCAAGCAGGCTCCTCATGTCGCTCTCTAACTCTTTTATTTTGGTGGCCGTGATGACCATAATCATGTACCTCCCGTCACTTTAGATAAGAGTGGAAATCTGCACTTGGGCGGTATCTGGTTACGTCGCATCCTGGAGGTAAAGGTAGAGTGGGGCAGTCAGCCATCATGGTGTTCCAGTAAGTTCGAGAGAATACGGATCTTCTGCGTTGACATTGGGCGCCTATTCCTGACTTATGGACACCGGGCATAGCTCTGAGGAAAGCCGATTCCAATGAATGTTGTTAAAGGTGTCGCGGTTGGGGAATGTAAGAAGTGAGGTCGCCGAAGAGGAAGTTCGACGACCTCGATGACCATTTGATGCACCACCCATAGGAGGTTGGTTTCTTGCGTTGTAGTTAATCTGAGTGTCTCACGCAACCTCTGACGCTCATCCTGCCTGTTCCCCCATCGCACCCCACATTTGGTCACGAACGTGAGGTGCGATGGGGAAATAGACAGGAAGCAGACTCCGGACTAGACGCTGAAGAGCTTCAGTTCCTCCACCAGGCTGTAATCCGGCTCGATGCCATTCTTGTACCGCTCGTGAATCAGCACCACGATGTTGTGGCACAGCAATTTGCAGAGCGCCTCGTTCACTTGAGCCACCGGATGCGCCGTCCTTATATGCTTCTGGAACAGCCTTTCAATCGTTGAAAACACGGTCTCGATGTTGCCTCGCAGGTAGTACCTGCTGAAGGCGCTTTCATCCTGATTCCTTTCGATCAGCCTGCCCCACGCCGTATTTTCGATCTCGGTTATGACGGTGTTGATCTTCGTTGGAATGACTGGAACGGCACCTACCATTTCCGCGAATTCGGCATTGACTCTGGACAGGTATGCCTTATCCGCCAGAATGTGCTCTACGCCGTAGTATTTGGCCGTTCGCTCAAGCAGCGGAACGAAGTAGTTGGTGTCGTGGCTTTCCTCGCCGATCCACCCGCTGATGGCGGCCGCGGTGATGATATTCGTCTCCACGCCGCAGATCGCGTGAACCTTAATGAACTCGCGCCGCTTCATGCTCCGCTTGTATTTGTCGCTCCTCCACCTGACAAATCTGCTCGTGCTCAGTCCCGTGCCGTCAATCGCAAATGTGTGCTCGATGTGCTTCAGCGATAGTCCGCTGACCGTGATGAGATACAGAAGTATCTCGGTCAGTTCAGGGGATTGCATCCAGTCGATGATGACGTTGAAGTGCGGTATGCACCCGATGTATTCCTTGTCGAAGGGAGTCTTCAGCAGCCCGGAGATTCTTCGCATTGACCAGCAGTGATATACCTTGAAGACGCACGCGAAGGCCTTGTCCGCTCGCGGGATTCTGGGCCTGCCGAGATGCTGCGTAGGTTCGGGTACGGCGGAGATGAAGCGGGACAGAATTTCGGGGAAGTCTATCGCTTCCCTCGTCTGAGCCTTGTTGTAAGCCGGCCAGTTCTGAGGGTATGTCTTTCTTTCCTTGTCGCTCGTCGCGGATAAGCCTTGCGTTCCGCCCGCGTCCTTGACGCGACCCACGACCGTCTGTGTGTTGCCGGAATAGGCACGCTCCTGGTTCCATTCGCCATAGCCATGATGGGAATACTCGCCGTGTGAGGGTTCGCCCTGGTAGCCCGGGTAGTCATCGTACTCGTCGGGCATGGCGATATGCCCCAATGCAAAATCAACCGCGTATATGTGGGCGCACTTCTCCAACAGAACCACTCCGGGCCTGCAAGTGCAGGTTTGGCGTCCCAAGTCCACGCTGAATGACTTGCCTCTGGACGACGAACTTACACTCCAGCTATCCTCGCTCAGTCGAACGACCTCTCCCCTGCGCGTGATGAATAGTCCTTGCTCTTTGTTCTTGTCGGTCATTCCATTTCGCCTCCTGTTGCGTTGGCGGAAGGGAGGGTTTGTCGGTAAGCGCGTCGGGGCAGGCGTGGCACTGGTCCCTTCGGCTCTCTTCCACCTCATACACAACACCGTCTTCCTCAGGCTCTCCGACGTGGCCTCGGGGTTGCCTCCCTACGAGGAGCAGATACTACTGTCCAGCATGGACGCGGAGGAGGATGCGACGGGCTACAGTCAGAGCAGCGCCTACAACCACGTCTTCGAGGAGCTGCGCTTGGAGCTGTCCGATGCCCTCAAGTCCGGCTCCAAGCGGCTGCTGGCCACCTACCTGCAAACGCTCTTGGCCTACCCTGACGGCTGCACCAAGGGAGAGACGGTGTTCGACCCCCGGTCGGGCGATGTCATCGTCCAGGTGCCGCCACTTTCCGAGGACAAGCTCTACCCGAAGGAGAGAGCCCTGGTGGACCTGGTGGCCGCGGAGCGCATGGCGGGAGGGCGGGTGCTGGCCTACGTCACCCACACCGGGACCAGGGACGTGACGGAGCGGATGGACGACATCCTCACCCGGCACGGGTTCCGGGTGGCGGTGATGAAGGCCGACGCCGTGGCCCCGGACAAGCGGGAGGCGTGGGTGGCGAACAAGGTCAAGGAGGGCATCGACGCCCTCATCTGTCACCCCAGGTTGGTGCAGACGGGACTCGACCTGATCGACTTCCCAACAATTTGTTGGGCGGAGGTAGACTATAGCGTGTATGTCATGCGGCAGGCGTCCCGCCGGTCGTGGCGCATCGGGCAGACCCGCCCGGTGAAGGTGGTGTACATGTGTCTGTCTCATAAGTCGGCGTGATTTTGGGAGTGTAGAAAGTCGGCAAGACTTGGGATTGGGAGGATAGCTGATGCCACTTCGAGAGATGAACCGAGAGCAGGCCTGGCTGTTGCCGCCGACACTCGATGAGCTTGTCCCTCCGGATCACCCCGCCCGATTCGTGGCCGAGTTCGTGGATGCTCTGGACCGGGAGGACTGGACAGAGTTAGGAGTGCAGCCGGATGGTGAAGCGCTGGGAGCGCCAGCCTACCATCCACACGCGTTGCTGAGCGTGTGGTTGTACGGCTTCATGACCAACGTGCGCTCAAGCCGGAAGCTGGAGGCAGCCTGCCGGGATCAGATACCTTATCTGTGGTTGACGGGATGGCAGCATCCGGACCATAACACGCTGTGGCGGTTCTACCGGAAGCATAGGCAGAGTATGAGAGAACTGTTCAAGCGCACGGTACGGACGCGGTGGCTATGGATCTTGTGGATCTGGCGATACAGGCGGTGGACGGAACCAAGGTGTACGCAAACGCGGCGGTGATCAAGACCTACGACGCCAGGCGATTACGGGAGTTGCTCGATCAGGTTGAGAGTGCCATAGAGGCTCTGGAGTCGCAGAACGAAGGCGGAGAAGAGGGGGATGTGGCGCATCTGCCGGAGGAGCTGGCAGAGCAGAAAGCGCTGCGACAGCGGGTCAGGCAGGCAATGAATGACCTGCCGAGTATGGAGCGTCCAAACCGATACAAGCGCCCGGCGCACATCAACCTGACTGACAAGGATGCCAGGCTGATGCGAACTCGTAAGGGGATCGTGCCGAGTTACAATGCTCAGGCAATGGTATCGCCAGTTGCTGCGGGCGAGGGAGTTGCCGGTATGTTGGTCACTGCCTCGGACGTGGTGGATGAGCCCAATGACACCGCCAGACTGACCCAGATGGCGGAACAGGCTGAGGAGATAACCGGAGTTAGAGTGCCTATGACCCTGGCAGACGCCGGTTACTTCGCCGGCAAGCACGTTTCGGGCTTGCACCATAGGGGACAGCAGGTGGTGATGCCGGACAAGGCCCGACCAACGGACCATCCGTACCACAAAGACCAGTTCAGATACGATGAGGTGACCGACAGTTACACCTGTCCACACGGACAGACTCTTGCCTTCACAGGAATGAAGAGCGCCCGGAAGAAGAGCCGCTTGTATCGAGTGGCTTCTGCGGCAGTCTGTCGTGGGTGTCCCGCTTTCGGAACCTGCACGAAGAATAAGAGGTATGGGCGCAGCGTGGAGATTGGACGACATGACGTCGCGCTGCGACGTCACAGGGAGTGGATGGCTACCGATGAAGCCAAGCAAATGTATGTACGCCGGCTGCCTCTAGTGGAACCTCTCTTCGCGATCATCAAGAACCTACTCGACGCGCAGCAGTTCAAGCTGAGGAGCATTGCCAATGTCAGGGCCGAGTGGACGCTACTCGTGACGACGTTCAATCTACGGACTCTCTTGCGGGCGTGGAGTGTCAGGACTGAAGCCCGGCTCTGCCTTCGTTTGAGTGCGAACGATCGGGAAAACCTGCGTCTCTCATCCTAGAACGACTTCACGCTGGTTAGGCATCACCCAGACCTGAAATCCTGATGGAATAACGACATTGGCGGAAATCCTCAACTCAATGCCGCATCGGTCGTCTCCACTGTGGTTCGCGGCAAACTTATGAGACAGACACATTATGACTCCGCCGTTCATACCCAGCTTGAGCAGCGGCGGGTGGAGCTTCCGACGACGGAGGAGATACGGGAGTACGTTGCAGACTTTCGGGAGTTCCTGAGGGAGGGTACGATACCGGAGCGGAAGGCACTGATCCGCAACTTCGTGGAGGCTATCGAGGTCACAGGGGACGAGGCGACGCTGACGTACACGGTGCCCATGCCCAGGGACGGCGTTAGGCGGGAATC
>JAGGDZ010000166.1 GCA_024648655.1 Chloroflexota bacterium
GAAGAGGTGCCTAGCCGAGAAGACATCTGGGACACACCATTGTCGGAAGCCTCAAAGAAAGAACTCTATGAGTTCCTCCACCGCAACGAGGATCGTACCGACGCGTCACTTCTGACCGAGTACGACTACCTGAAGAGTATCACTTACGAAGACTTCCTGAAGAAGCACGGCGGCATTAAAGAGCAGGAGACTCTGGACTTCCTGCGCGGCGTAAACAGTGTGTTTGCAATGCCCAATGAGTCTATCGACGCGTTTTACGCTCTGTCTTACGGAGCCCCCGGTTTCGGTTCAACCAGCTTCAATTTTCTGCGTGGCAATCGCGCCTCCAAGTTTCTGAAAAACTACATCGTCGATCCGGTGCATTTTTTCCCCGATGGCAACGCTTCCTACGCTCGCATGGTGGTAAGACGGCTGATCCCGGAGTGCTCCGATGGGAGCACGTCCATGACCAGCATCCCTACTGCAAACATCGATTACAGCAAACTGGATGTAGCAGGGTCGCAAGTGCGCATACGACTTAACAGTACTGTAGTTAATGTTGCCCACGACGGAGACCCAGAGTCCGCAAACCGTGTGACAGTAGATTACATGACTGATGGAGTGAAGCAGCTACAGCGTGTCAGGACCAAACACTGCGTATTGGCCTGCTTCAACAACATGATCCCCTTTATCTGGCACGAGCTGCCCAAGCAACAGGTGGAAGCCTTGAACAAAGGTTACAAGCAAGCCATGGTCGTAACCAATCTCCTGTTGCGGAATTGGGCTGCATTCCGGCGTGCCGGCGCCGGGGCGATCTATAGCCCCGGACACTTCCATAGAATTGCCAGCTTGGAGACGGCGCTCACCGTAGGCGACTACAAGGCGCCGGTCTCACCCGACGAACCAGTGATTCTGCGCCTGATGGGCATACCCTTCGGCGAGGGCGACCCGCATCCTCGTAACCGAGCGCTCACCGGCCGTCGCTGGCTCAACAACCAAGGCTATGAGTACTTCGAGAACGATGCCCGCAGTCTGCTCGATGGAATGCTGAGGCCCTACGGATTTGACTTTGAGCGCGACGTGGCGGCAATTACCGTTAATCGATGGGCCCACGGGTTTGCGGGTGTTTACAGCCCTGCCTTTGAGCCTCCCTGTGAAGAAGGCGAGTATCCTTATCAGATAGGTGCCCGTCCCCTTGGTCGAGTAGCCATTGCCAACGCTGACTCCGCCGCTCGTCCCGAGTTTGATATCGCGGTACGGGAAGCCCGTCGCGCTGTTAACCAGATTCTGACGGCCCACAATGACTGACGAACAAGCCCGAATTGGCATCACTCGGCGCCAATTCGTCAACGGCGTCTCCGTTGCAGTTGCCGGTGCCGCCATGGCAACTTCAG
>JAGGDZ010000066.1 GCA_024648655.1 Chloroflexota bacterium
CAAGAGGTAGCGCACTATATCTTATCAGGATTCGCAGCCGTTTCCTTGCGCCAACAACTTTGGGACGATTACTACTCCTACCACCCTTATGTGTCATAAGTAAAGCGAATTGGTATAACACGCCTCGGCTACGAAGCCACGCCTGAAGTGGATGCGCGAGATCGCATCAGCCGAAGGCGTTCCCCTCTTGTCCAACCTCCTGTCCGGCGCCTTCAAGCGCCCAAACGCCCGCAGCCCATAGGTCTCCGCTGCACGTTCTGTGCCTGACTCACTCCCCTCCCCCACCTACAACTGAATACCAAGGACTGTAAGCCTTTACCCGGGCACGCCGGCGTACATTAGCTCCGTCAACAGCCCGGCTCATTATGGTTCCCGCAGCACGTGCTGAGCGTCCTTACCTTCCGCCAGTTGTTCGCCACCAAACGCACCAAAACTTCCGGCCACGACAACCTGCTGTCCGGTATGTTCGCCGGTATGTTCGTAAGTGGAGACCGCGGATGCTTGTCATCATCCAAGTCGTTGTCATACTGATGACGGCACACGGCTACATTTCTCCTTTATGCACATCTATGGAATATGGCACATCTATGGAAAACGAGATGATTCGACCCTCACTTGCCAAGTCTAAACGATGTGCGCGATTAGCGCTAATTCCTGAAGGTCATGTTAAGATGTTCTGCGAAAAAGCAAGAAGGTTTGCAGTTCACTTAATACAGGAGGGGCATATGGTACTCGCAGACCCAACCGTTAGGCTCACGGCAGTAAATCACTTAACATACAACGTTATAGACAAGGAGCGCGCCACACGATTCTGGGTCGATGTACTCGGCGTCAAGCAAATCCCAAGCGCGGTGAACGGCGAGCACATCATCTGGCTCCAGCTCCCCAGCGGCACAATGGTCCACCTTATCGAGAACGCCGATGGCATCTCCGAACCGTCCCACCACGGCGCCTTCGAAGTCGCTGACATCGACGCCGCCTACGAGCTTCTCAAATCCAAGGGCGTCAAAATTGAAAGCCCGGAGATTGGCGTGCGCAACGATGGACAGCGCGTATTTTTCATCTCTGACACCGAAGGCAACCGCATCGAAATCTGCACCAAGTCAGGCTTTGGCGTCCTCGTCTAGCAGATTCCAAGCGTAAGGAGCCACAACCATGCTTGCTGAAGAGCTGCAAGGTCTCGTTCAAACCGTGCTGGGTCCCGTGCAGCCGTCCGAATTAGGACCGACCAGCACACACGAGCATCTGTACATCGACTTTTCGTTCATGTACAGACCCGCGCAGGACTCTGCGCTCGACCTCTCGGACGCGCCCATCACTCTGGAAAACCTCGGCTGGGTGAGGCACAATCATTACAGCAACCACGCCAACCTGCAACTGATGGATGTGGATACCGCCGTATCGGAGGCTGCGCTGTATAAAGCGGCGGGCGGCGGCACGATTGTGGACGCGACTACCATAGGCATTGGCAGGGACGCCCGCGCGCTGCAACGTATCTCGCGCGAGTCCGGCGTGCATGTCGTTATGGGCGCGGGCTTCTATGTGGACGCTGTGCATCCCAATGGCATGGACTCGCTCAATGCGGATGCGCTCTCGCAGCGAATGGTGGACGACATTAGGAACGGGGTGGACGGCTCCGGCATCAAAGCGGGCATCATCGGAGAGATTGGATGTACCTGGCCCCTGACTGACAATGAGCGCAAATCGCTGTGCGCGGCGGCAATGGCGCAGCAAGAGACCGGCGCGGCAGTCCTAATTCACCCCGGACGCCATCCCGACGCGCCCTCCGAGATACTGGAAGTCTTGGCAGACGCTAATGCGGACATTTCTCGCGTGATAATGGGACATCTCGACAGGACTGTGTTCGACGTGGATAGGTTGCTCAGCATAGCCGCTTCCGACTGCTATTTGGAGTGGGACCTGTTCGGGAGCGAAGGTTCGTATTATCCACTTGCGAATATAGACATGCCGAGCGACGCTCAGCGCCTGGACTTCATCAAGAGCGTTGTGGACGTCGGATATGCCGACAAGGTGGTTATCGGGCAGGATATCTGCACGAATCACAGACTGACGCGCTACGGTGGTCACGGATACGGGCACATCTTGGAGAACATCGTCCCGAGAATGAGGCGCAAGGGCTTTTCGGAAGAGGATATTGAAGCGATTACCGTGGGCAATCCCGCGAACATCCTCACCTTCGCCGGATGACGCTCAAAGGCTCTACTCAATTCGCTTGAACGCGGGTCACGCAGACGCAAATACCAGTATCGGGTCAATCGCAGTGCGCCACTGATGGTCAGCGCGTCGGCAGTGCCGATATACTCTGCGATGGTGCCGAAGAGCAGTGCGCCTATAGGCATTAGACCCATGATGATCTGGATAAAATTCTCTGAATCTTCACAGCCTGGCAATCAGTGTATGCAATATGATTCAGATATTGTCGTGCAATATAGTGACGCCTAGAATGACGCCTTTGATTTTGAGGCAAGCAATATCACATGATTGTCAATATCAGTTCGTGTGATACTGGAACCTGTGGTTAAAAATGTTTCAGGATATTTGAATGGAAAAGTTCTTAACTTTCGGCGAAACAATGGGACAATACAATGCCGAATTCATTGGTGTCTATGGCGCCGAGGGCGCATATATGCTGGATTGCGCGGGCGCTGAGTCCAATGTTGCCGTGGGCTTGCAGAAGCTAGGCGTCTCGGAAGTCGAAGCAGTATGGGTAAGCAGGCTGGGGGATGATGAAGCAGGGCAATTCGTGCTTGACGAATTGGAGGGTCGCATATCGGTGAAGGCAAAGAGGCATGCAGGAGAAAAGACAGGAATATCCTACCTTAACCATCATTCGGACGGCGAACATGTCAAGACTTACTTTCGGGCAGGGAGCGCCGCGAGTCGCCTTACGTTTGATGCTGTTCAACAGCACCTTCAAGATGCCGACATTCTGCATGTAACCGGCATCACTCCCGCGCTTAGTGATACCTGTTACAACACGGTTATGGAGTCCTTGAAGTATGCTCGCGCGCACGCGATTCCGGTAAGTTTCGACCTCAACTACCGTGAACAGCTCTGGGTACCTGCCGACGCCCGGAAGGTTTTCGAGCGCATGATGGAATATGCCGACATATTCAAGCTAGGACACGATGAAGCTGAAACGATATGGAGCAGGGGATTGAGCGCAGAAGAATACGCGCATCAATTCCACCAAGTTAACGGTAGTCTGGTCACTGTAACACGCGAGACCGACGGCGCAGTGGCATACGACGGGTCGAACTTAGCGGAACACGCCGGGTACAGCGTAGAGGTCGTTGACCCGGTGGGCGCCGGCGACGCCTTCGTAGCGGGATTTCTGGGAGGCATCTTGGAGCGCGCCAACCTCAAAGCATTCCTTGAGATGGAGGCAGGAGAGCGCGCATCAATACTCCGGAACGCGCTTCAGGTTGCTAATGTGTGCGGTGCGCTCACATGCACGCGGCACGGCGATACGGCGGCAATGCCGTCTATGG
>JAGGDZ010000500.1 GCA_024648655.1 Chloroflexota bacterium
CCTCCGCAACCTCATGATGCCCCTGCTCGTGGCCGTCATCAAGGCTGCCCGCCTCTTCGCATTCGCGTGACGGTAGGGGCTGTCAGCCTGTCGGCATCGGCGGATGTGCCGTATGTCGAGTGCCCGTTGCGCCAAAAATAAGTGTTACCGAAGAGCAAGTCGTCGCGCCCTAATTTCCCCTATGGGTTGGGATCAATGGACTTACGAGCTACATGGATGAACAAGATACGCAGGATTTCATTCCCTCCATCCTGTGCATCCATGTCAGTTCCCCGTTACCCCTCAATCAACTGCACCTCTTCACTCAGGCGACTGAAGTCATAATCATGCTCCGACTGCCGCACCAGCACGATAATCGCGCTTATCACCGACGACACCACCAGCGCCGAAGCAAACGCGAAGAACATCTGTGTACCGAACGGCGCGGTCAGCGCCCAAGGCGACAGCAGATCGGGCGTCGGGTAATACAGCGCTCCGACTACGACCCCCACTCCGCCGGCGAGCAACACACCCCAGCCCGGCATCCGCCGCGAGTAAAGCCCGATAAGCATCGGCACCGCGATGGCAGCCCCCAGCAGGTCTGCGATGAGGAACACGTAAAGCACGCTGAATCCCTGTGCCGCTACGAATATGGCGGGAATCGCCACCACGACCGTGATGACTCGCGCAATGGTCATCAGCGCGTTTCCTTCCGTGCTGATGTGAGTGTCCGCAAGGTCTGATGCGACATTGCTGGCGAGTCCGTTCATCAGCGTGTCCAGCGTACTCATCGCAAGCATCAGCGCGCATATCAGCATCAGGAAGTGCATCCATATTGGGAAGATGTCGCTTCCCAGCGCGAACAGGGCGGCAGCCACGGCAGGATATTCGAACGGACCCACAGAGCCGTTTGCGACCGCCGCCACGCCCGCCAATCCCATAAGGAAAGTGATAGGAATGGATATGGCTGCCGCAGTCCAGAAGCTGCGGTTCAGCGCCTGTTGGTCCTTGATGGTATAGACTCGCTGCCACATGCCGGGATGGAAGGCATTCGAGGTGACGATGCCGATGATAAGCACGATGGCGAAGTAGTAGCTGCCGCTCGAACTGAACGAGAGCAAGCCCGTCGCGCTCGCCTTGCTCCACGCTCCGCTGCCTCCTATGAGCACGGCGGCGACAATCACAATCAGCAGCAGCGCCGGCATCAGCACCCAGAACTGAATCGTGTCCGTGAATATGGACGCGCGCAACCCACCATATGCGGTGTATATGACCACGACAATGCCCACGCCCAGCGCAGTCGCCAGCGCGGGCGTCCCCGTAAGTATGGTCACTGCGGTCGTTATCGCCGTCATCTCAGCGGCGATGAATATGCCCATCACGAATATGATTACGATCGCGATGGATATGAAGGGCACGGTGCCGAACCGGTGCCTGACATACTCGGTGACCGAGTGGCCATTGGGCATCAGTTCGCGGATGCGCGGCCCCACGAACATGAACATCACGGGGATGCCTGCCATGCCTAGCGCATAACCGATGAGCGAGACGATTCCGAAGTTCGCGCCCGTCTCCCCGGGACTCATCAGCACCCAGGTCCCGAACATCGAGGCGACCAGCGTTGCAATCCCAATGTTCGTAGGCGCGTGGTTGCGCGATACCGTGTACTCTTCGACGCTCTGCCTGCGGCGTCCGATACGAGCGATACTCAGTATGAGGAACGCGATTCCCACAACAATCAGCGTCGCCAGCCCGACGGTCGTGCTTAGCATAGTCCTATGTCTCCTTGTCCTGGCGCAGTAGAGGAACTCGGCGAAGGCACAAAAAAAGCTGCCCCAGCCTTGGGGCAGCCTTTGCAATTTTCAAGAGAACCAACATCCCTACGCTGGAATTACCCAGATCAGGTTATTGGGGTCGCTCCGAATTAGTCGGAGCCTCTCAGCCTGGCAAACCAAGCTCCCCCCGTGCGCGTATTCGATTGTTGCGCCATACACTAGCACAACTTAACCCTCACGTCCAGCCCTCTAGCCGAAGCTGAAAGGAGGCGGCTGCGTGCCGTCAACATCACGGAAGTCGTACTCTCTGGCGAGCTCTCCGGTCTTATACGCTCCGCCGCTGCGCGCCATCACATTCGCGTCCCTCGCCAGAGCGACAATCGCGCGCCCCGCGTAACGAGGTGACTCAGAGTTCGCGAGTTCTTCGGGCGATGCGAACCGTTCCACCCTCTCCGTGCGCGTCAGTCCTGGGTAGAGCGCAAGCGCTGCTATGCCGTGCGGTCGCAACTCCTGCGCCAGAGCAAACGCCATACGGTCAACCGCTTCCTTCGCCGTGTCGTACATCACCCACCCGCGATACTTTCGCTCGTCTCCTGCGGATATGTTCACTATTAGCCCGCTCGCCTGCGGCATCATCAGCGGAACAGCAAGGCAGCTCGCCACATAATGCGCTCGTACTCCGGCATCGAACATCAAGCTCCATCTCCACATCGGCTGCTCCCAGAACGGCGCGCCGAAGTCCTCGTCGCCGTACCGCTCGTACCCGCCCCAAACATTGTTCACCAGTATGTCCAGGCGTCCCTGCTCCTTGCGTATGCGCTCGAACAGCGCCTCGACCTCATCGTCGCGCGTATGGTCGCAGCGGACCGCTACACCGATGCCGCCGCGCTCCGTAACCAGTTTCGCTGCGCTGTTGATGTTTCCGCCCAGATTCTCCGGCGTGGCGTCGTCGCTCACACTGCGCCCGGTTACATACACCGTCGCGCCCGCCACGCCAAGCTCGAGCGCGATGCCCCGTCCGATGCCCCGGCTCGCGCCCGTAACCAGCGCTATCTTACCCCGTAAGTCAGCCATATCAGTCCTTTCGCTAGAGTCGTACTGTTGACACTGGATGATGCCAGACTACAATAAGCCTATCCTACACAACTTGGAGGCGCTTCATGATTACGAAATTCGACAGCCTGTACGCGGGCCACGTGGATATGGACAACATCGGCTACGCGGGCACGGCAGTCAATGACCGCCTGTTCGACAACGACCACCTGGCGAGCGTCTATGCCAAGACTGACGCCATCGCAAGGACGATGGACGCCAACGGCTACGACACCTTCTGGCTCGCCGAGCACCACTTTCAGCCGGAGGGGTATGAGTGCATCCCAAATGTGCTGATGAGCGCGGTCCATCTAGCGCACATCACCGAGCGGCTGAACATCGGCTGTGGCTTCAACATCGCTCCGATGTGGCATCCGCTGCGCCTTGCCGAAGACTATGCGACCGCGGACATACTGACGGGTGGGCGTGTCATCTTCGGCGTTGGACGCGGGTACCACAGCCGCGAAATCGAGTCTTTCGGTTCGCCCCTTTTCGATCAGGAAGGTAATCGCGACCTGTTCGAGGAGCAGGTGGACATCATCTTCAAGGCGTTCAACGAGGATTCGTTCTCGCATCACGGCAAGAATTACACCATCCCGCCCAGCGTCCCGTATCGCGGCTATCAACTTGAAGAGATAACGCTCGTACCCCGTCCCCTGCGTCTTCCTGTCGAGTGCTGGCAGCCAATACAGAGCGCGACGCCGCGTGGACTGGACTTCATGGCTAAGCACGGCATCAAGGGCATCATCGGCGGCGGCGTTGCAGAGGGCGGCGCGATGCACCGAGTCGTAGAGGCGTTCCGCGACGCGTACGCCCGCAAGGGCATCGACCTCGAACTCGGCGAAAACCTCAGCTTCGGCTTCCACTTCTACTTGGCGGAGAGCAAAGAAAAGGCGATTCGAGAAGCAGCAACCCTATTCGAGGAAAACCTGAAGATGTTCGGTCCTCTGCGGCTCGTGCGCGCCCTGAGCGAAGAGCAGATTAACGCGATGAGCGACCCCAAACGCGCTCCCACCTTCGACCTGCCCCGCATCGAAGGCGCTGTGGACGCAGGCGGATTCCTGTGCGGCACTCCTGAAGAAGTTACCGAGCAGCTCAAGCGCGTAGAAGAGATGTACCCCGGTCTCGACAGGGTAAGCGTCAGCCAGCCCGTTGGCACCTCCGAAGCCATAATCACAGAGCAGCTCGAATGGTTCGCCGAAGAGGTGATGCCCGCCTTTTCCGCTAAGGTGGCAGAGCCTGTGCCGGGCGACGACTAGGGACGGGAAGTTAGTCGAAACGCCAGCATTAGACTATGCTGGATGCGCCGACTAACTCTTTTTGCCATTCTATGTCTCACGAAGGATGAAAATATGAGGAAAACATATAGGGCGATACTGCCTGACGGCCGTGTGGAGTGGCTAAATCAGAAACCCGATGAGAACGACCCAACTGACGACTAATTTCTAGAATCTATCAAGGAGAAAAGTATGCCAAACAAAAAGGGCAGCGCGCTGCTGATGGTCTGGGCAGATGTGCCCGCCGACAAAGAGGACGACTTCAACGCCTGGTATAACGAAGAGCACCTCGCCGAGCGCCTTGCCATACCGGGCGTGTTGAGCGCGGCGCGGTACGAGTCCGACTCGCCGGGCGCGCCGAAACACCTCGCTATGTACGAGCTGGAGAACATCGGTGTGATGACATCCGACGCATATCTCAGCGTGCGTGGCAACGCCACTGAGTGGACGAAGCGCGCCTCCCCTGAAGTCATCGGAACGACTTACATCCGCAACACCTACGAGCAGATATTCCCGACGGATGTTGAAGACTGCACGGCACAGAGCGGTATGGCGCCCGCGCTGCAAATCGGTCGCATGACGGTGCCGCCGGAGTTGGACGCCGAGTGGAACGAATGGTACAACAGCGTCTATGTGCCCAATTACATGAAAGTTCCAGGCTGCATACGCGGCAGGCGCTACTGTGCCGTCACGGGCGAGCCGGCATACCTGACAGTGTACGAATTCGAGCACCCGGAAGTGTCGCAAACCGACGAATGGCACCGCCAGCGCGCCATAGACCCGCGCAACGAGCGCTGGCAGGACACTATGCAGCACGCTGTCGGCTCCCCCGGCGTGTGGGTGAAGACGTTTGAACTTTGACTTGACAGGATAGACAGGATTGCAAGGATGCGGGATAGAACACTACTGAAATCATAGGGAACGGAGGGCGCACCGATGACTACGAACGGACACCAGACACACATCTACATCGGCCTAGCAGGCGAGGGCGACGCCATCGGCCCCGGCGGCATGCTGCGCCGCGCTCTCGGCGACGCCGAGTGGCAGAGCATCGCCAACGGCCTGCCTGACAACCCCCAAGTGCGCGCGCTGGCGATTCATCCTGACGACCCGTCGGTGATTTACGCCGGCACGCAAGATGGCCCCTACCGCAGCGACGACCGCGGTGAGAGCTGGGAGGCGCTGGACGCGCCGAAGGGCGATGTCTGGTCGCTCGCCTTTCGCCCTGACAACCCCGATGTTCTATATGCCG
>JAGGDZ010000054.1 GCA_024648655.1 Chloroflexota bacterium
GCCGCCGCAACCGCATCCTCCGCCTCCACCACCACAGCCACAACCTCCTCCTCCGCCTCCGCAGGCGCAGCCTCCTCCACCTCCGTGTCCCTGGAAGTTGGGATTGCTGATTACGAACCCGCTTCTCATCAACCCTTCCATATAGTCAATGGTCGAGCCGTCGAGGAGAGGAGCGCTGTCAGCGTCCACTAACACCTGAATTTCATTCGTGTCGATGACGAAGTCATCCTCACTGGCTTCGGACTCTACACTGAGCATGTACTGGATGCCGCCTTGCGGCCCCGGCATCACCATCACGCGGAGCAACCCTGCGCCGTCACCCTCTTCTTTGAGGATGTCCTGGAATTTCTGGGCGGCCAGCTCGCTGACCTCAAGTAGCTGGGTTGTCGCCACGTTCATTACCTCCACGGGGTAGGGCTCTCAATTGCGAGTTCCAGTCTGGCGGCAATGCTAGCATGGGGCCGACTGGCAGTCAAGAATTTCATTGACATCAGATTCCGGGCCACGCTATACTCCCCGCAGTATCCTTGGTGGTTTGAGCGAGGCGGCCCCACCCGTTCCCATCCCGAACACGGAAGTGAAACGCCTCAGCGCCGACGATACTGCACTCGCAAGGGTGTGGGAAAATAGGCCACTGCCAAGGTTTCTGATCGGACTTATGATGACACATTCAAATCCGATCATTCCATTGACCTCTTTGAGGCCCCACGCTTGGCACTGTACGCTCCGATATGGGTTTTCAGCCCACCTGCGCCGTGATACAATCACGTCACTTTACTACACATAAGGGGAAAGTCGGGGCGGCGACTTCTACCATGTACTCACCGTCGGAATGCTCACATTACGGCGTTTTGTGCAATGAACGCGGCTTTACCAGTCGGAAATCATTACCTATAATGACCCTACCTGACTCTTTGCCGGAAAGTTGAACGAATGACTACTGAACAAGAGCGAGAGCAAGTGGCTGCTGAAGAAGATATGGGCCAGTTGCTCGACCAGATGATGGGGGAAATCAAGAACGTCCGCAGAGGTGATGTCGTAGAAGGCGTCGTCATGAGGGCGGACACCTCCGATGGTCTGTTTGTCAATATCGGACAGAAAGCTGAAGCTCACGTGCCCGCCAATGAGATGCGCACGATAGACTCGACTGACATCGAAGGGCTCGTGGGCGGCTCGATAATCGCAATGGTCGTGCGTCCTGAGTCCGGCGATAATCCGGCGATCCTGTCCGTGGACAGAGCTATCGGTGAACAGGGCTGGCGATACCTTGAAAAGGCGATGGACGCCGGAGAGGTTATCGAAGGCAAGATCGCCGGTTTCAACAGGGGTGGCTCAATCGTGGAGGTCGAGGGCGTCCAAGGCTTCGTTCCCATGTCTCAGCTGGTTTCGGTGCCGCGCGAGCGGTTCCGGATCTACCAGGACAGTGGCGAAGGCGTGTCAGAGGAAGAGCAGGCGAGCATACAGGAGGCCCAGGACGCGGAAATCGGTCGTCAGATTCCGATGAAGGTCCTTGAAGTTAACCGCAGCCGCAATCGAGCAATCTTCTCTGAGCGACAGGCCGTGCAGGAGTCGCGCGACGCACGTAAAGCCAAACTCATCCAAGAGCTGGAAGAGGGTCAGACTAGAAGTGGCACTGTAACCGGCATTAGCAGCTTCGGCGCGTTTGTCGACATCGGTGGAGCTGATGGCCTAATCCACATTTCAGAGCTGTCATGGAGTATGGTCAACTCCCCCGAAGAAGTAGTAAGCGTCGGCCAGAAAGTTGACGTTTATGTATTGCGGGTGGACGCCGAAAATATGAAGATCGCGCTGAGTCTCAGGCGGCTCCAGCCCGAGCCGTGGGAGACAATACATGAGCGACACAACATCGGCGACATCGTAAACGCTACCGTGACAAAGCTGACTAACTTTGGCGCCTTTGCTCGAGTGGAAGACTCCATAGAAGGTCTGATTCACATATC
>JAGGDZ010000400.1 GCA_024648655.1 Chloroflexota bacterium
ATATCGAAATGCTCAGTGAGTTCAGACACATCCACATCGAGAGGCGTTGATGCGGTGGCAACTTGGTGAAATGCACTAGGGTCTGTTGACATTCAATGTTGGCTTGTCTTATGTTCCGCTAAGATTGCGGGGCGTCCGTAGCATTTGCCGAAACGCGACTCGGCAGTGTTCTTACCACTGTATTCGACCAAAACTCGAATGTCGGGACTCCGGACGACCTATTTGCCCCGCAGCCGCCGTAGTTCAGCCTCAAGCTCCGCGGCGCGAGACTCCGCCGCCAGCCGGGCTTCCCGCTCCAAGTCGGCGCGAGACTCCGCTGCCAGACGCTCTGCTGCCATCTCCTCGGGCGTCAGCAGAAACTCCCCGTTCTGAGGATCCCGGAAGCGCAACTTCTCCTTCTCCCACCAAAGCTCCAGACCCAACGTCTCGCTGTATCCCCAATACCTTCCGTCAGACTCCTCAACAATATCCACAGGCACGTACTCGCCATCGACCAGCGTATCCCCGGCAAGCGGAACATCGTGATATTCCCCGCCTGAAGGGTCGAAGCGCCAGTATTCACCTATGCTCAGAGCGGCGTATCCCTCCCGCTTTACCGTAAAGTCCCGCCTGCCCGTGGTGCGCGAGCCCACCTCCATCACCAGGTCGGGCGGCTTGCCCACCTCGCTTATCACATAGCCGTTGCGCCAGATGACTCTCTCAGGGTCCCTGATCTGCCTTGCGAAGATGAGGTCGGGAGCGAGCTCCCTCGCGTCATCCTCATCGGCGCGCACATATATCTCTCCGGTGATCAGCACGTCGTCGAATGCGGCGAAGTGGGGACCGAGCGTGCCGTCGGTAGTGGAGAGACTTTTCCGCTGCACCATATCAGGCTCCCGTGGAGGGTCGGGCAGCGGCTGTATGCGCAAATAGTCCTTTAAGCGCGGCTGCGCCGGAGCGCTTTGAGTCGTCATAACCGGACTCTCCCTGATGCTCGTTCACTGAATCCTCAATTGAGTGTATTGGCTCGCGTCTATTGTACCATTGCCGCACAAGGGAGTTGCGCTTTTTTGCGGCTGTTATCTACTTTCCCTTATTTCTTCCAAGTATGAAATCCTTTTCGCGACATAAGTAAAGCGAATTGGTATGACACACGATAGGAATCTGTTGACCCTCTGTGACCGGAAGGCGCTGACTGTGTTCTGACAGGCAGAGAAATTTGAATGTCAACACGCCTTAGGGATGTCGGGGGCTTATGGAATGGCGATAAGTTCAAGGTATACAGCTCACCTACAGAGTGGCAGGAGTTTACCTGCGGAGCCGGAATAGGCACGACGATCCAAGTCTCAACCCCACTCATACGCAGTACAGCCACTTTCTCTTCCTTTAGGTGGAAAACCCGGATGCAGGTGAAACGAAATAAAGGAATACTGCATCGGCGTGAGCAAGTACGTGGACTGGAGTGATCCAGAGCCAGTCCTGCCGCTTCTCTCTTTTTCTGAAATGAGCATATTCACTCGAGACTTGGAATTGTTTGATGACTTCGGATACCAGGGAAACGGAGACGCCAAAATGGTGTTCAAGTACCAGGTCGGAGATCACAGTTTCACGCCGATGCCTCCAGAACTTACATCTTGGTACAAAGTGACGGATGGTTACGATTTCATACACAACCCTGAAACTAGAAAAGGCAAAGCTTGCTCGCCGAACCTTCTGCCGAACGCTCTCTGGTCTGACGAGCGAGGATCCGTCGGTATAACACTGAATGATATGAGAACTCTGCCGAGAACAAATCCGTCTCGTCCGTCTCCGATGGATTTTTCCGAAGAGAACATTCCCGAAATCGAGCAGGCGCGCGAAGAAGGATTTTACTTCGTGTTCATGGACGGACATGTAGGCGATCTCGACAGGCCCACCTGCTGGAGGGTGGTCAATGCCGACGAGGTGCCTTATGAGCCTTGCTTGTCCTGCCGGGATGTCAAGGGCGGTTCAATAACATGCCAGTGGGGCGGAGTAAAAGTGTACCACTTGAGATAATTGTTCAGCATAAATGTCAGTGCTAATTGCGAAGGGATTATGTCCTCTTCAGCGAGGACTGCTTGGGGTCTCAGCTCGACTTCAGGATGATACCGCGGTTGCCCTGCCGCTCTGTGTGAGGCGGTAGCTATCGCCGTTCATCTAGATGATGTGGACATGGTGAGTTAGCCTGTCCAGCAGAGCGCCGGTCAGTCTCTCCGACCCGAACATCTCAGTCCACTCGTTGAAGGGCGGTGTTACACGTCAATCATTTTTGCCGGCCTGTTGCCTCATTGGAAAATGTTACTGAGATTTTTGCAGCTTTAATTGTCGCTCACAGGTGTGATGTCACCTGGGTCTGCCTC
>JAGGDZ010000215.1 GCA_024648655.1 Chloroflexota bacterium
CCCTCGATGATTTCCTTTACGATCGAGTATGCCGGAACATAGTCCACGGCATCCGCTAAATTATCGGACAGCCCGGCCGGGCGAGCATCGCATTCGAGATCAATGTCAACGATGAAACGTTGTCCCAGCGCCTTCTCATGCGGACTGACGCCATGATGTCCATAGAATGCAAGTCCTCTCAGAAATATCTTATCCGTATGCTCATCTGATGACACTGCTATTTCCCTCATCCTTCTCATCCTGTGTATCCTGTTAGCCATCGGGCGTCATCGACTCCGCCAGTTCGAGCACTGCTTCCGCCCGCTTGACCACCGGCACATCCACGACTTTGCCGTCGAGCGATGTGGAGCCTCGACCCCTACTCTCTGCCTCTTTGAACGCCTCCACCACACGCCGCGCATACTCTATATCAGCATCCGAAGGCGAGAAGGTTTCGTTGATGACGTCTATCTGCGCCGGATGGATGGCGAACTTGCCCTTGAAGCCATACTGCTTCGCAGTCTTTGCGTTCTCTCGCAGCCCATCCGGGTCGCGGAAACTGAAGTAAGGTGTGTCCAGCGCGAGCACATCTGCCGCTCTCGCCGCCACTGCGATGCTGTTGCGCGCGAAATATGTTTCCGCCTCAGACTCAGTGCGCTCGATGCCCATGTCGTTCGTGAAGTCTTCCGCCCCGAACGCCACGCCCACAATGCGTGGAGACGCTATGCATATCTCATACAGATGCACTATCGCCACTGCAGTCTCTATCCACGGCACCAGGCTAACGCTGCCGACACCGATCCCCGCCTTGCGCTCCAACGCCGCCAATTTGGCTGAAATAGCCGCAATGTCTTCCGGCGTCTCAATTTTACCTACGGACACTCCAAAGACATTCTTGCCAACTACCGCCGCCAGATCGTCGTCCAGCAGCCCTGTATCCAGTGAATTCACACGCGGAATCACCGGCGTGCCGCCAGCCGCCAGCGCAGCTAAGTGAGAAGCCGTAATCTCTCGAGCATTCGCCTTCTCGTCGATCGGCACCGAGTCTTCCATGTCCGGTATGAAGGCATCCGGCTTCAGTCCCGATGCTCGCTCCAGCATACGTGGCTGATTGCCCGGCACGAATAAGAGGCTTCTCAATACAGTCATGCAATTCCCCCGCAACTCTACTAACTGATATACTGGCTAAACAACTGTCAAGCATCTTCTGTGCGTCCATGTTAGCCCTCATCTCGGAGAACGCAAGCATGAATCGGATACCTCACCTTGAAGTCATTGGAATCACCGGCATTCCTGAGATAACCGGCGGCGAAAGCCTCGGCAGTCTCATCGCGGATGCGGCGCAGAATCAAGACACCCCTTTGCGGAACGGAGACGTGCTGGTGGTTACTCAGAAGATAGTCTCTAAGGCGGAGCGCAGGCTCTTTGACCTCAGCGACATCGAACCGTCGCCACTCGCTGTCAACTTCGCGCGGGAGACGCAAAAGGACCCGCGTCTCGTTGAACTTGTGCTGCGCGAGAGCCGCTCTGTCGTCCGCATGGACTCGGAGCGCGGCATCATCATCAGCGAGACCAGACACGGCTTCGTCTGCGCCAACGCGGGCATAGACAACTCGAATGTTCCCGGCGACGACATCGTGTGCCTCCTCCCCGAAGACTCCGACCGCTCTGCGCGCGCCATCCGAGACGAAATTAAGCACATCACAGACGCAGATTTGGCGATAGTAATCTCCGACACCTTCGGACGGGCCTGGCGAGATGGCCACGCCAACGTCGCCATCGGCGTGGCAGGCATGAACCCTGTCAAGGACTACCGCGGCACTCTTGACGTCAACGGAGTAGTGCTGAAGGTAACGACCATCGCTGCGGCGGATGAACTGGCAGCGGCAGCGGAACTGGTAACCGCGAAGGCGATCCAAGTGCCTGTCGCCTTGATTCGAGGTTACGAATACGAGCGCATGGAAGACGCCACTACCGCACCCCTCATCCGTGAGCGTTCAAAGGACATGTTCAGATAGTTCACTATCCTATCCTTCTCATCCTTTCCTCCATATGCTTTTAGCCACCGTCAAACATGCCACTCCTCCATACGCCATGCCGCGTCCCAAAACATGTACTCATACCTACTACCCGTCACGAACGCATCTCGCATTCGACCCAGTTCGTCATTGCCACAGTCTTCTGCGATTCGGTCGATGAATCCGCGTAGCTGTGCCGCGAGGTCAGCGAACTCCTGCGAGTTATACATCTCGATCCATCGAGCATACAGCGGCGCGTCTTCAGGGAGACCTCTATCATAGAGCATCTGCCCTATCTCGCTGTAACCCCACATGCACGGCAGAATCGCGCTCGAAATCTCGCCAATGCTGCCCCGGTATGCAACTTGCAGCAGGAAGCGGGTATAAGCCTGTGTGGCTGGCGACGGTTCTGTGGCAAGCAACTCCGCCTCGCTGATACCGAAGTCCTCACAGAAGCTCACATGCAGTGCCATCTCCGTGTTTAGCGTCTCATCCAGAAGCTTAGCGAACCAACCCATATCCTCCACATCAGGCGTCTTGGCGGCGGCAAGCGCAATCACACGACAGAAGTCGATGAGGTAGATGTAATCCTGCCGCATGTAGTACCGAAACTTGTCCAGTTCCAGCGAACCGTCCCCGATGCCGGTTACAAGAGGATGATTGTGCTCCGTATCCCATATCTCAGCGCACTTGCGTCGCATATCATCCGAAAAGCCCATTTCGCTTCTTCCTCCATCTTACTATTGGTAAGCGTAGGCGCTAAACCCTCTGCACAACTATTCGCGTTCCGGAACTTACTTGCTTCAGCACGGTGGCATCGCCATCGATCGCTCCCATCACATTCACTGCGCTCGCCGCCCGTATCTCGTCGCCCCTGCTCGCAGGAGTGTGCCCGAAGAATAGGCACAGCGCTTGTCCCGGAGGCCAATACGCCACCGCCCCCATATTCACTACATCACTTGCGCCGTCCTCTTCGTCCGCCTGCACGGCTATCCTGAAGTAAATCTCGTCTCCCCAGGTATTCGCTGCGCCTTCCAGCGGTAGCGCGCCCCAGAGAAGGTCAGCCGTACTGCTATCGTTCAGCGCTGCCGTAACCGACACACCGCCCGCTGAGATACTAATCCTTCTGTGTTCCATATCTGTCAGCCTCTTCACAATTCATTGCCCAGCGTCATATACTCAGCATCGAATTATACATCAACCGTCACTCGACCCTTACATTCTCACCGTGAGGTATGCCCATGCCATCATCAGGCTATATTCTCGCAATCGACCAGGGCACAACAGGCACGACTGCTCTGCTCATTGACGGCTCTGGGCGTGTCGTCTGGCAGACATACCGTGAAATCACCCAGATATATCCGAAGCCCGGCTGGGTCGAGCACAACCCTAACGAGATTTTCGACTCTGTTATCGATACTATTGACAATCTGCTGGAAGCTACCGAAATCAGCCCTCGTCAGATCAACTCCATCGGTATTACGAACCAGCGGGAAACTACAGTCATCTGGGACCGCGCCACCGGAAAGCCCGTCACCAATGCCGTTGTATGGCAGTGCCGGCGCACGGCTCAGCTCTGCGACGCGCTGAAGGCTCGCGGATTGGAAGGGGAATTCGCCGAAAAGACCGGACTGCCAATAGACGCCTATTTCCCCGCAACGAAAATTCGCTGGATCCTGGACCATATTCCTGATGGACAGCGGCGCGCGGAAAAGGGCGAACTCGCCTTCGGCACTGTGGATACATGGCTGCTCTGGCAACTGACCAACGGCACAGTCCACGCAACCGATGTCAGCAATGCGTCTTGCTCGATGCTGTACAATATCAATACGCTTGAATGGGATGCCGACTTGCTCGACGCTTTGCGCATACCGGTTGCGATACTCCCGGAAGTAATGCCCTCAAGCTGTATGTACGGCTACACTGGCGGCAACTTCTTCGCTGGACAGTCCATCCCGGTGACGGGCGTAGCGGGCGATCAACAAGCGGCTCTCTTCGGGCAAGCTTGCTTCGAACCGGGCATGACGAAGAACACCTACGGCACAGGATCGTTCGTCCTGATGAACACCGGAGCGGAGCGCGTGCGCTCCGACCATGGTCTAATGTCCACTATCGCTTGGGATTTGGGCGATAGGGTGACATACTGTTTGGAAGGCAGCATATTCTCCACCGGAGCCACGGTGCAGTGGCTGCGCGACGGATTGCAGTTCATCGAAGAATCCACCGATGTAGAGGCGCTCGCGGCATCTGTGGAGGACAACGGCGGCGTCTATCTCATACCCGCCTTCACGGGGCTGGGCGCCCCTCACTGGGACATGTACGCGCGCGGCACGATTGTCGGCATCACTAGGGGCACAACTCGCGCCCACATCGCCCGCGCAGCCCTGGAATCCACCGCCTACCAGACACGGGACGCAATGGACGCCATGATGAGCGACACCGGTCTGGACATCCCGCTGCTCCGAGTGGACGGTGGCGGCACGGCAAACAATCTCCTGATGCAGTTTCAGTCCGACATCCTGAGCATGCCCATCGAACGCCACGCCGTAGCCGAGACCACTGCGCTTGGCGCGGCATATCTTGCCGGACTTGCCACAGGCTTCTGGCAAGATACCGACGAAATCGCTGCAAACTGGTCAAGCGACAAGCGTTTTGAGCCAGCAATGTGCCCCGCACGCCGCAACCGCTTGTACGATAACTGGCTTCGCGCCGTCGACCGCTCCAAAGACTGGCAAAAACTCTAATCCTATCCTGTGCATCTTATCTATCCATGAAAGCTTAAGGAGAAAAACATGCCCACCATTCAAGCCGACCGTCTCCAGAACATCGCCGCGCAGCTCCTCATCGGCGCAGGAGCAAGCCAAGAAGAAGCGGCAATCGTGTCGAAGCACTCCATCGGCGCGAACCTCGCCGGGCACGACTCACACGGCATTATACAGATTCCCACCTACATCGACCGGGTGAAGCGCGGCCACATCGTCCCCGGCGCACCGTTCAACATCATCCGCGAGTCATCCACAACAACTGTCATCGACGGCAACTGGGGGTTCGGCTATGTCGTATCCGAGCGCGCGATGGAAATGACTGTGGAGAAGGCGAAGCAACATGGTGTGGCAGCGGCGACGGTCTTCCGTCAGAGCCATGTCGGGCGCGTCGCCGACTATCCCCTAATGGCTGCCGCCAACGATATGATTGGCGTGATGACCGCCGACTCCGGCAGGTCATCCAAGGGAGTCGTTCCCTTTGGTGGACGCGAGCCGCGCCTAGGCACGAACCCCATTTGCATCGCCATGCCCAGCAACCTTGAAGGCCCAATGTTCATCGACATGGCGACCAGCGCAGTCGCCGCGGGCAAGCTCGGCGTGGCGGTCGCGCGCGGCGCATCCGTTCCCGAAGGTTGGATAATCGACAAGGACGGCAACCCCTCAACTGACCCCAGTGACCTCCGCAACGGCGGCGCGGTTTTGCCTCTTGGCGGTCCTGAAGGGCATAAAGGCTACGGTTTATCAGTCATGGTGGAGATTCTGTCCGGCATCCTCACGGGCTTGGGCTTCGGACACGACCCATCCGGACGTCATAACGACGGCTGCTTCCTCGCCGCCTTCAACGTGGACGCCTTCCGGCCCGTCGAAGACTTCAAACAGGAAGTAACGGAATTCGCGCAATATCTCAAGAGCACGCCCACTGCCGCCGGCTTCTCCGAGGTCTTCTATCCCGGGGAACTTGAGCATCTCAGAGAACAAACTCTCCTCCGAGAGGGAGTCACCATAGAAGACACTACATGGCAAGCCCTCAAAGCCTTAGCCGACGAATACGGCCTCACCAATTCGCTCGGCATGGCATAGGGCAGCCTTAGAAGAATAATCAGGGGCGGTCTTCATGGTCGCCCTTTGCTCATGCCAACTCGTCAAGCCTGGTACGCGCTCCCATACAGCGCATTAAACAGCAGTTTGTACGTACCCCGCGCCTGCGCCCTAAAGTTTGGCCTGAATCCGAACAGCACCACCTCGCCGTCGCCAAGTGGCACCGTCGCCAGCGCGGTCCTGTTGTACAGCTTCTCCGGTCCCACCAGCATCCCGCTGAACAGCGGGTTCCGCAGCGGGTACTTTGCCACAACTCTGCCGCTCCGAATGTCGAACGCCGGTCCATCGTAGAACATCACCGCTGCAAGGCTCGGCATCCCGTATGATAGTGGATGCCCCGTATCCACCAGAACCGCAAGCAGACTGCCCGGGCAGTAGAAATCCGCTCGTTTCATGTCTGCCAGCACATTCCGCACCGGCAGCCCAAGATGCCGTATCGCGTACCGCGCCGATCCGTCCCATGTGACAAGCGTCCCGCCCTGTTCAACGAACTTACGCAGATTCTCCGCGCCCTTCTCGCCCAATCCGCCCGAATACTTCGGGGCATAGTACGACTCCCGATGGCCCCTGTGAATGTGCCAGACCTGCTGATGCGGCAGCACAATCGTGTCAAACCTCTCCGCTAGTCCTCCCTCACGCGCTTCGCCATCGACCAGTGACTTATACTCAAAGCCATATTTGTCCAGCACATAGCGTGTCCATCCCTCTTCGGTCGAAGCGACATAGCTTTTGTACAGGCCGACACGCGGCTCTCGCATCTCATAACGTCCCAAGTCCGGTACACCATCTACCGCACGCATCAACCACATATCAGACTTTGACACCACCCCGTCAAGTTCATCGACGCCCTCCAGCACAAAAGCGCCTCTCCCGTAAGATTTACCGCCTATAGAGATCGGCTCGCGCGACCGAGATACTTTCGCCCCGGAAGCAAGAAGCCCGTTCACCAGCCGCGCGCTTGCATTGGACTCTGCCGGCACAATCCACGCCCCATCAAGCCCTGCTGTCCTGTCGAGAATCCCCGACACCTGATACCCGACACCTGACATCTGCGCCGGCATTGAAGGCTCATTATCATCCAGCAGCCTCAGCCGCGCCCCAAACCTGCCTCTTATGGAATAGACATTAACCCCCATCTGAATCGGCAGGCAGTGCGTCGTAACATCGTATGGAGCTTTCGCCGGTCCGCCCGGATGCGTCAGTATCTCCGGGTACTTCTGCTGTTCCAGCAGCGTCTTTGCGTACCCCCAATACGGCTGCCCGCTCATAATCACTCGCGACCCTGCGGCGAACGGCTGCCCATCCGCCCTGAACGCCTCAGTCGCTTCGTGCACATCCACCAGTCCAAGCCGCAGCGCATCAAGCATCTCCGCAGCCGCCGAATAGTCGTGCTGCTGCGTCGGAATGACGAAGGCGTATGGTGCGCCGTTCCACTCGATTGCGTTCCTGCCTACCTTGTAGAAGTTCCGCACCAGCGTCTCGCGCAGTCGCGCCGAATGGCTCAGGCACGACAGCGCAGCAGACAAGTCGTACTCCACGATGTCCTGCAACCGCCAGGTGCCTCCCTCCCACGGCAGCGGGTGATTCCATGTGATCTCCCTAGGTCTCTCACCCCTGTCCGATTGCAGGTCCCGCTGCGGCACATTTACTGGAGTCGCGATCCGCACTCCTGCCACCTCCGTCAGCATACGCACTCCCCCGTGATACTGCTGGTACGAGCGGTTCGGACTGTAGGCGTCATACACTACATTCATCGACACTCCCGCCTTGCCCTCCGAAATCAGGTCAGCTGCCATAGCCGCGCCCAGCATCGCGCTCTCCGCATTCAGAATCGCATCCACATTCGGGCCCATGGGGTCGATGAACGGAGGCACCATCATTCTCACACCGTTGGATCGTGTCTGGTGCATGTCGAGTACTACATGCGGCTTCCACGCATTGAAGCAGTGCTCCACCACCAGCCGAGTCTCCTGCTGCGTGAACATGAACCAGTCTCGGTTGTTGTCATGGCCCGTATAATGCTGGTACAGGAACGGCGGCATCACACCCTCATACGACTCTCCCAATGTGCTTTCGTACCATTTCTTCACATCGATCAGCCCGTCCGGATTAGCGCTGGGAATCAGCAGCAGAATCACATTGTCCAATATCTCTAGGACTCGCGCGCTACTCCCCGTCGCCAGCTCATGAGCAAGCAGCATCGACATCTGTGCAGCCCCCACCTCGGTCGCATGGATGCTGCACGTGATAGCTACTACGGCCTTGCCCCGCGCTATCAGTCCTTCCGCGGCGCTCTCATCTTCGATGGTACGCGAATCTGCCAGCCGTTTCTGTATCTCCTTATGTTCCTCCAGTCTGTGCAAGTTTTCAGGTGAGGAAATTACGGACATCAGAAACGGGTTGCCCTTCGTGCTCCTCCCAACCTCCGCTGTCCGGACTCGGCCCGACTGTTCGCCGAGCATCTCAAAGTAGCTGGTGATCTCAGTCCAACCCGCCAGTTTCCTGTCCGCTCCTATCTCGAATCCAAGGTGTTCGGCAGGCGTCAGTATTGATTTATCCATATTATCCTGTCTATCCTGTTAATCGATGTAAAGTTCTCCGCTTCAACCCCCGATAGCATACATCAATGGAGGAAAAGACATGCCCGAAAAGCGCTACTGGCTTATGAAATCCGAGCCAAACGCCTATTCATTCACCGACCTTATGAACGAAGAAGAGAGCGTAGCCGAATGGGACGGGGTCCGCAACTACCAGGCGCGCAACACCATGCGCGACGATATGAAAGTAGGAGATGGCGTCATATTTTATCATTCCAACGCCAAGCCGCCCGGCGCGGTGGGCATCGCCGAGATCGTACGCGAGGGCTACCCCGACTTCACTGCCTGGGACCCGGACTCTGAGCACCCGGACTCCAAAAGCACGCCGGATAATCCTATCTGGTACATGGTGGACATAAAAGCTGTCGAAGAATTCAGGCGTTTCGTCCCCTTGCGCGAAATCAAGGCAACTCCCGGACTCGAAGACATGCCCTTGGTCAAGAACTCCCGTCTGTCCGTCCAGCCCGTGAGCAAAGAAGAGTGGGACATCGTAATAGCCCTCGGGATGCAAGAATAGCCCGCGTTGGTTGTACTGCGTTATTGGGGTGATTGGAAATTCTATGTCAATCTTTGCTCTGCTCGTAATCTTGAAAGCGCCATGATCACTCCCGACATCCCTTGATGCACTCTACTCTAACGACTATACCAACACACGTTGAGAATACCCCCACACCGCTCATTGCAGTATTTTGCGCCTTTCACATATAATTGCGCTCGTGCGCGGATTGGATTTCTGGCATACCCCGCGATTCCACCCGCAGTAGAGCCGACACCCGGCATCCCCAGCCACGACACTGAGCCACCACAGGGAGGTCAACAATGAGCAGCAGCGACCTTGCAATGATAGCCCACCTAATGCGGCGCGCGGGTTTTGGCGCATCACGCGAGGAACTGGAAGAGCGGCTTTCCGTGGGATACGAGGAGACGGTAGAAGACCTACTGCATCCGGAACGACAGGAGCCGGTGGATATCTACGAGTTCCTGCGCTACCACCATATGCAGTGGAAGCCTGGCACGCTCGGAGGCGTCGGACAGGTGAGCTGGGTGTGGCGGATGATAAACACGAAGGCGCCTCTGCAGGAGAAGATGTGCCTGTTTTGGCACCAGATATTCGCCACGGGCGTCTCGAAGGTTGACCACTACGACGAGATTACGGACATGATCGACATGTTCCGCGAGAAGGGGATGGGCAAGTACCGTGACCTGCTAATCGAGGTGGCGAAGAATCCCGCGATGATCTACTGGCTGGACAACAATGAGAACCACGCGACCGCAGTCAATGAGAACTGGGGCAGGGAGCTTCTGGAGCTGTTCAGCATGGGCGTGAGCAACTACACCGAGGACGATGTGCGGGAGTGCTCGCGGGCTTTCACGGGCTGGACTATGTCGCCGAAGCTGCCGCGCTTCCACATGGGCAGGTGGGACTGGTACTTCGAGTACAAGGA
>JAGGDZ010000224.1 GCA_024648655.1 Chloroflexota bacterium
GAGCCTACAGGCGTAGAGAACCAGGCAGTGGACTCTACGCCTGAGCAGCCGGAGACCGCCCTTGCCACGAATGTGACAGTCACAGCCGTGACCGGTGTGCGGGTTTACACTTATCCGTCGCGCGAGAATGTTATGGTATCGTGGACGGGCTTGCCGTCGTCGGGCACTGATGATGTCGTCGGATACGCGGTTCGCTACAGGAAGCTGAACGCACAAACCTCAGCACTTGCCTCCACCAAGGATTGGGGCGATTGGGTGGTGGTGGATGATGATCTAGGCAAGCCAACGTTCTACTTCACGTACGCCGTTACGAGAGCCAGGTTCAATACGGACGGCCACGGTGACGCGACATATGAGTTCCAAGTCGGCACCGTGCCCACGGGAGACAGCGTCGTCCAAACCGACTACGTCTGGTCCACCGGGGTGGAGTACTACATCGTGAAGAACCCGAACCTGGAGTCCCCCCTGAGGTGCTCGGTCGCCGACGAGGAACTCAAGGGCTGGCACTGCCGTGCCTTTTGGTACGTCGCCAGCGACAAGGCTGTGCCGCACAACTCTGACCTCGGCCTCAAGGTCGGCGTGGGCACCAACGAGACCAACATGGCCAACACTCAGGCGCCGGCGCACGGCAAGTACCACACGCTGTACTGCTCAAACTGGGCGGGCAGCTCGCTCGCGGATTGCCATTAACTAGAGACGCCGATTAAGTCTCGTCCGAGATACTGCGCGGGATACTGTGTGATTGGCTGAAGCCGGCGCTGCACACCTCGACGGGAGAATTGAATATACGGATTAAATAGACTTACGGATTAATAGACGCGCGCTGAAAACATTTGCCTGAACGGACTCGACGCAAGTTCGCCGCGTCATATAGCGTCATATAGAAGGGGCTGCCCTTGCCGGTTGGCGTAACCGGGCCGGGCAGTCCCTTCTCTTGTCTGTTAGCCATGTTAAATGTATGTTAATGAAATGTATGTTAATGGCTGGGACTCCATTGCACGGCATCTGCATGGCGGCAATACCTGATCCGACGACCCGGCGATAATACACGGCAGCGGCGTATGACAGCAGCAGCGGAAACACAGGCAGACCTTCTGGTATCGGGGGCGGAGGCACTCGGCATTCGTCTTACGGAAGCACAGGCGCGGCAGTTTGTGCGATACTACGCTGAGCTTGCGCGCTGGAACGAGCGAGTGAACCTGACGGCGATAACCGAATGGGAGGCGGTGCAGTCGCGTCACTTCCTCGACTCGATCTCCGCGGCGCTGGCGCTGCCTGCCGAGACGCTTCAGGCGGGTTCGTTCATAGATGTGGGCAGCGGAGGCGGCTTCCCTGGCATACCAATGAAATTGGCGTTCCCCGGCATGCGCTGCACGCTGCTAGACTCGACGGCGAAGAAGACGGCGTTCCTCGCGCACCTGCGCGATGCGCTGGAACTGCAAGACATATCGGTTCGCACCGGCAGAGCCGAAACGCTCGCCCGCGCATTGGATATGCGCGAGCAGTTCGATGTCGCGTTCGCCAGAGCGGTTGCAGAGGTGGCGGCGCTCGCGGAACTGACGCTGCCGTTTGCGCGCGTTGGCGGCTTGGTCGTGATGCACAAGAAAGCGGACGCAGCCGCTGAAATTGAACGGGCGCAGGGCGCAATTGAGACTTTGGGAGGGTGTTTACGCGAGGTTATCCCTGTTACACTTCCGAAGCTGGAGGACAGGGCGCTCGTCGTGCTTGAAAAGCGGCGTCCAACACATGAGCGATACCCCCGACGCCCGGGGATGCCCTCGAAGCGTCCATTAACCTGACTCTATAACCAACCTGACTCTATCTTGCCATGATAACCGTGATCCCGTTTTGCAGATAGCGCGCCTTACGCCTTCAAGGGAAAAGGCGAATTCAGCCAATTCCGACAATATGACCCAGCAGCCACAGGACAGCCCCACAGCATCCGCGCAGCGTAGAGGGACTGCGCTCATCAGGCGGCGCATATTTTCGCTGCCGTCGCTGCTGCTGTTCGTGATATTCGCCGCGTTCGTCTATTTTCTGCTGACACGATTTCATGCGGGCTGGGGCGCGACGTTCGACACGATAGCCCACATGAATCCTTTGTACTATCTGCTGGCGTTCGCGCTGTACTATGCGACCTTCATCCTGCGCGGACAGCGCTGGCGAATGCTGGCGCAGAACACGGGGGAGCTTGAGACGCTGCCACGCGGACAGCTTCCGACTATGCGGGCTTCATCTTCGTACATTCTCATCGGATGGTTTGTGAACTCGATCACGTGGCTGCGCATGGGGGACGGCTATCGAGCGTGGCTGTTCGCGCGGGGCAGCGGCGGCAGCTTCTCCTGGAGTCTCGGCACGGTGCTTGCGGAGCGAGTGCTGGATGTGGCGTCTATGCTGCTCATACTGGTGGCGAGCGCGTTGCTGCTGTCAACTACGTCGGTGTCCAAAGTGGCACTGACCGTAATCTGGCTGACGCTTGGGGTCGTAATCGTGTCGCTGTGTCTTCTCGTGGCGATGAAGATGTGGGGGCAGCGGTTCGCGCGCTTCCTTCCATCGCGCCTCGAGGAAGAGTTCAATCGCTTTCAGAGCGGAACGTTGGGCAGCATGAAGCAGATGCCGACCGTCATCGCGCTGGGCGTCGGCGCGTGGCTGCTGGAGATTGGGCGACTCTACTTTGTGGCGCAGGCGCTGGGGCTGGAAGCGCCGCTTGCTCTGATAGCGATAGCCGCATTGAGCGCGGCAATCCTCAGCACCGTGCCGGTTCCGGGAGGCGTCGGCTTCGTCGAGTCGGGAATCGTGGGCGTTCTTCTGCTCGGTCTGGGACGTCCGGAAGCGGTATCGGTGGCGCTGGTTGACCGCTCAATAACATTCATCAGCGTCATAGCGATCGGCGGCGTGGTCTTTCTGATAAGCCAGGTGTGGCAGCCGCGCCGGAGCAGCCCGAAATACACCTGATACGATTGGAGACATACGATTCAAGACGCGCATTGTCTCGCTTGATTCAGCGTGCGGGTCGGCAATGCGTCATGTTGATGACCTGAAAAAGGATTGCAGAAAACAGGCGCATTGATTACATTAGAAAATGTTGAGTATTGAATCTTGACATAAATCCAAAATAGGCGTAAACTCGCGTGAGCATCCAAAATTCTGCGGGAGGGAGTCAAAACAGATGCTTAAAGAAATTCCTAAGAAGACCGTAAGCCATGTCGTTAAGAGGCCGGGGAGACTCCACGGAGACCCCGATGTAGAGATTCCCGTCGCAGATGACCTGGCGACGGTTCCGGGCATCCCCAAGAGGGATGAGGACGTCTCTTTCTACAGCCGGGTCTATCCCGTAGAGTCGCAGAACATCGAGAAGGCCGCCGACCGCGAATGGGTCTGGTCGGTCTATCGCGAGGAAGTTCTCAAGTACCGCGAGCGCCACGACGAGATAAACCAGCCTCTCGTGGACACTTCCCTGCTGACCGGCGACCTTGAGCCGACGGGCACGGCGGAGGCCGGCAAGGACATGACCAGTGTCATTCGCCTCAAGGCGCGTGAACTTGGCTTCGGCGAGGTCGGCTTCACAAAGTTCGACCACAAGTACGCCTACCTCAGCAAGAAGCGCTGGGTCAAGTACGAGCACACCATCTGCCTCGCGCTTGAGCAGGACTACTATCAGACGCAGACAATACCCAGCCTCGAGGCTGAGTTCGCCCACTTCGGCACATACGAGATTGAGGGCGCGCTCGCTCTCGACCTCGCGGACTACATCCGCAGCCTCGGGTACCATGCACAGGTGCACAGCCCAAACGACAACAGCGGCGTCTATATTCCGATGTTCGTCGCGGCAGGGTTGGGACAGCTCGGCGCGAACGGGCAGCTGCTCTCCCCGCACTTCGGTTCGAGGGCGCGCCTTGCGATGATCACGACCGACGCGCCGGTAACTTACGACGAGCCGGTTGACTACGGTCTGCACAACTTCTGCCAGGTCTGCCAAGTCTGCGTGAACCGCTGCCCGGGTCGCGCGCTGGTCAAGGAGAAGGTCTGGTGGCGCGGCGCAGAGAAGAACAAGCTCATCTACGAGCGCTGCCGTCCGGTGATGGCGCGCTACGATGGCTGCGGCGTGTGCATGAAGGTCTGCCCGATCCAGAAGTACGGCGCCCCCGCCGTTATGGAGCACTATGTCGAGACCGGCGAAGTGCTCGGCAAAGGAACGGATAACCTCGAAGGCTACGAGATTCCCGAGAAGGGCTACTTTGGGCCCGGCAGCCTGCCGCAGTTCAACCGCCAGTTCTTCGAGATTCCGCATGGCCGCAGGGAAGAGTGGCTGTTTGAGGAGTTCAAGGAAAAGCTCGAGAACGACATGCTCCCGACTGAGGAGATTATGGACTTCGCCGTCGAGCTGAAGAAGATTCTCGACGAGGGCGGCACGACTCGCGGCGACGAGTAGCGGCAAGTTAGGTGTTAATGTTTAGGGGCAGCCCGTGGGTTGCCCCTAGCTTTCTGGACAAGAGGTGAAAATGTTCAAGAAGCCACAGATCGACGCACTATTCGCTGAACTGAAGAGCGAATGGCAGGGCACACGCGAATTCGAGAGGATTCACCGCGATGTTGACCTCGGCATTGCGTACTACGACGCCGGCAGGTCGCTTGCGAGCGCGGACCTGGACGAGAGAGCGCTTGCACTCATCGAGAAGCACAAGCCGGAGTGACCGCAGGCGCGCCTACACATCGGCTTTACAGCACGCTATAGTTATCATGTCCATAATTACATGGTTATAATTATAAGGGTACGTTTGAAGCGTACCCTTTTTCTTTGGCTTTAAGGTGGTTGTCGTTCCTGACTTCGCGGGATTCAGCTGATGCGCCGAATAATCGAAAAGCTCAAACCCAAGTCCAAAGATAGTGCCAAGCCGCCCGCAGACGAGAGGCGTCCGTCTGAAGTGGGCATTCTTGCCCCGTTCGCTGCGATATTTGGCGTCATCGGGCTTGTAGTCCTTATCATTGTGGGCATTCGCTCGCTCGCGGGACGAAGCAGGATTGAGCCGGAGCTTCCGCCACCGCCGGCGCCACCGCAGCCATCTGCGCCGATTCCGCCGCCTGCGGCACCCTTGCCTCGAAGAGCGGGACCGCTTCGGTTCGGCATCAGGCATCCGCTTGTGATCGCGCTGATTGCCGTGGTTGTCGTGGTTGTCGGAACACTGGCGTACCTTCCGTTTTCGGAGTGGTCATCGAGCATCGACGGAATACGACATGAGCCGTCGGAGTACGACGAATTCTTCACATACTCACAGATGGAGGCGATGACGCACTTCGCCAAGTGCGATGCCATGCTGTACTCCACCAGGCCGGAAGAAGAACTGGCGAATGTGAAAGAGCGCATGGCAATCGAGGTGGAGTTCGACAGTTCCGGTGGAGCGGGTGCGGCAAGTCGGGCGGGACAGTACACGCGCCGCG
>JAGGDZ010000351.1 GCA_024648655.1 Chloroflexota bacterium
GCTGGAGGAGATCATCGGCCGTCCCACTTTCGGCTCAGTTTCCAAGGCGGGGCCACGTCCGATGTCAGCGGAGACGTGGTTCGACCCCAACATGCCGTTCGTGGAGACGCTCGATCAGGCCAAGCACTTCAAGCTGGGTCCCGAGTCCTACGAGGGCGGCATCTACCCCTGGCGCGAGCCGGTCCGCAGTCCACAGCGCCCCGACACGATGGGGTAGGGCGAAACACTGGAAAGAGTCCGTTCACCCTGAGCAGTGTTATGCCCCGCGGCCCTTCGACAAGCTCAGGCCGAACGAGGGCCGTGCAAGGGTTGTCAGTAACTGCCTTGAACACGACCTCTTTTCCCCTCTGCGCTCTCTGCGCTCTCTGTGTTCTCTGTGGTGAATCTTCATCCTGTCCTGGGCAGTGACTTGAAAGCCCGCCGAAGGGTCAAAGCGCGTTTCATGGTTCGACAAGCTCACCACGAACGGAAAAGGCACTCGCTAACCGTACCGAGCCACCCCTACTTAATCTTCAGGAATGACGGGTACACGAACGCGAATACCACCGTGAACACCGCGAGCATAACTCCGCTTGCGAACAGCGCGTTCGCGCTTCCGATGCGCTCGGCCAGTGCCCCGAGCGGAAGGGCGCTCAACGGCATCGCCCCGAACGTCATCATCACGATGCTCATCATCCTGCCGCGCATCTCGGCGCTCGTGTACGTCTGCACGAGGGTCATGATGAGTGACATGAACATCGAGCTCACGAGACCCATGACGAGTAGCAGAGGCATCACCACCGCGTAGGAACCCATTTTCGCGACCGTCGCCAGCAGGATCCCCCAGACGACGCAGCTTCCCAATAGCAGCATTCCACGGCGGTTGAACCTGGGTATGCTGGCAAGTGCCAGTGACCCAACTAGGGCTCCTATGCCCATGACGGCATAGAGGCCCCCCAGATTGTTGGACCGGACTTGCAGCGTCTCCCACGCCCACGCTGGCATGAGCGCGTACAGCGACATGCCGAACAATA
>JAGGDZ010000390.1 GCA_024648655.1 Chloroflexota bacterium
TTCAGCGGCACGACCGCCGCCGCCGCCACGATGATTGCCCTCTTCGGAGTGGTGATGCACGGCGAAGGGGAGTGGATCGACATTTCGATGCAGGAGTGCATGGCAGGCCATCCGCATCAGGTGGGACGCCGAACACCGTGGATTTACGGCAACGAGCCTGACCCGCGCAAGCCACCGCGTCTTGCCGCTGCCGGAATGCGAGAACCTTATGCGGTTGGCTCATTCCGATGCAAGGACGGGTATGTCAGCTTTCTGCCGCTCGGCTCTCGGATGTGGCCTCAACTCGCCCGAATGATTGACCGCCCGGAGCTGATTACCGATCCGCGCTTCGCCTCAGCGGACGACCGCACAGAACGACGCGAAGATCTTGAAACGATATTTCAGGCATGGTTCAACGAGCACACGCGCATGGAAGTCTTTGCTGCCGGACAGCGCGAGATGCTGCCGTGCGCGCCGATTATGGAGTCCTATGAGGCGCTGGAAAATCCGCACTTCCGCGAGCGCAGCTACTTCGTCGATATGATGCACCCGAACGCGGGGAGCCTTACTTACACCGGCTTGCCATTCCGCTTTTCGGACGCGGACGCCACGCCCAACACTCCTGCTCCACGTCTCGGCGAACACAACACCGAAATCTACGGTAACTTTCTCAATATCGCCCCTTCCGAACTTGCCGAACTGCGGGCAAAGGGTGTAGTTTAGTCCCTACGAATCCTGTCCACCCTGATAGCCCCCGTCCTCTGTTCGAAGTGTTGAGAATGAGTGCTGGTGAGAATGAGCGCTGGTGAGAATGAGTGCTGGAATGAAGAAGCCGCCCCTACAGGGCATACGAGCGCTGGAACTCGCCGAGATATGGGCGGGGCCATTTTGCGGCGTGCTGCTCGGGGACATGGGCGCTGAGGTCATCAAGGTCGAAGCACTTCAGCGCATCGCTCGCGGTCCTATTCGTCCCGCGCCGAATACGCCCGGCTATCCTGACTATGACCCCGGCGCGCGTCCGTGGAACCGACAGGGCAACTTCAACGCGACCAACCGCAACAAGCTCGGTCTGACGCTCGACCTCACCACCGAGCAGGGAACTGATGCCTTCAAGGAACTGGTTGCCATAAGCGACATCGTATTCACCAACTACGCGTTCGGCGTGATGGACAGACTCGGCTTGGGACAGGAAGCGCTGCGCGAAATCAAGCCCGACCTCATCGTGCTGTTCACGCCCGGATACGGCAACACAGGTCCCTATCGGGGGCACCGCAGCATGGGCATGGCAATAGACGCGATGACCGGACACTCCGCGATGCGTGGCTACCCGGACCTCGACCTGTCGCACAACTCGCTGGTGCATCATCCGGACGCCGTAGCCGCCGTAACCGCGACATTCGCCATCACCGCCGCGCTGCACCATCGCGCCCGCACGGGGCGCGGCCAATTCATCGACCTGTCCCAGGCGGAAGCATTCATGCCGCACTTCGGAGAGGTGTTTCTAGAGAACCGGATGAGCGGCGCACCGCGCGAGCGGCGCGGGAACAGCCACCCAAGTATGTCGCCGCACGGCTGCTATCCCTGTCTTGGGGAGGACGCATGGGTTACTATCGCGGTTCGCAGTGACGAAGAGTGGCGGCGGTTCTGCGAGGTCATAGGCCAGCGCAAACTTGCCGCAGATCCGCGCTTTGCAACTCTCGAAGACCGCATCGCGAATAGGGACGCATTAGACGCGGTAATTAGCGAGTGGACGGTGCAGAACGACCGGCACGACGTTGCAGCGCGGATGCAGGCGCAGCGCATACCCGCTTCCGCCGTACTGGACTGCGGCGCGGACACCTACGACGACCCGCACTTGCAGGAGCGGCAGTATTTCCAGCTGGTCGATCACCCTGACGCCGGAATGTATCCCATGAGCGGGCCGGTGTGGGCAACCCTGTCGCACACGGATCGCAACACCGCGCCCGAAGATGCGCCCCGCCTCCCCGACCGGCACGAACCCGCTCCCGGACTTGGGCAGCACAACGAGTATCTGCTTGCCGACCTGCTGGGACACTCGGCTGACTACTTGAGAGAATTGGAGCGCGCCAATATCATAGGCACAGTGCCGCTGGAAGGGGCGGACATGGGCGGCGTTCGCCGCTTCGTCCAAGAGCGGCAGCGCAGCGCAGTCGCGTCATAGGCGTGTTGATTTTCTGAATTTCTGAGCTATCCTGAAGAGACTTGGGACTCATGCAAAGAGCATCCAGTACATACTGGCTTCACACAGCCCCTTCCGATTTTTGCCTCCGCATAAATAACGGAATTGGCAATCCTTCCTAGTATGAACTGGATTGTACTATCCCTAGCCAGCGCATTATTCTTCGCGATCATCTCCGCGCTGGACAAGGTTCTCATTCAGAAGTACATGCCGTCGTTCCGCGTGTTCATCGTACTGGTCGGATTGTGTCAGTTCGGGCTGGCAATAGTCGCCGTCCCCCTCGCCGAGTTCAGCGGCTACGGGTTCAACACGGCGCTCATTTCCTTCGCGTCCGGCGTGCTATCGGGCGTCTATCTGGCGATGATGTTCTGGGTGATGCGCACACAGGACGTCTCGCGGGTCGTTCCGGTAACATCGACGCATACGATATTCGTCGCCATCCTTGCGATGGTGTTCCTGCAAGAGGTCATCTCCGCGCTTGCGTGGGTGGGCATAGTGGTCACGATGATCGGGGCGGCGCTGATGTCGCTGGGTCCGACGATGCGGGAGTCGGAGCGTGACCAGAACCAGATAATCCCGTTCCTGCTGCTCCTGATCGCCAGCTTCGCGTTTGGGTTGAGCCAGTTTCTGAGCAAGGTCGTAGCCGAGGACATAGACATCTGGTCCCTATTTATGTGGCGCGCGGTCGGAATGGGAATCACGCTGGGCGGCTGTCTGTACAGGCAAAGGATACTACCGGACTTGATAAGGACGATTCGCTCGCCTATGCCAATTGGGCTGACAGTGCTGACCGAAGGCGTGCTAGTGCTGGGCGCGGTGTTTCTGACGCTATGGGCGATCTATTCGGGACCGGTCTCTCTCGTCGTAACCGTGATGGCAGTGCGCCCGCTATTCGTATTCATCCTGGGTATCGCGCTCAGTCTAGGCATCTCACGTGTGTTGGATGAGCCGCTGGAGGGCAAGATACTAGCCGCGAAACTCGCTGCCATCGTACTGACCATCAGCGGAGTGGTCGCCGTGTCGATTAACTGAGTGCGCTCCTGGTGACATGTGCTTATTTCCTTAAAGAATATATACACTTTGAGACGCTTTATAGTCTATAATAGGCATGTGTTGGAGAAATATGATGACAACAATCAATAATATAGAAGATCTGTTGCGGATAGTTCGTGAAAACGAAGAGTTCCGCGCGGCAATGAGGCGCGAACTCCTAACGGATGAGATACTCGAACTGCCCAAGAATTTAGCTCTGTATGTAGAAGCGACCAATTTGCGCTTGGGCAAAATCGAGGCTGACATAGCCGAACTCAAGACCGACGTCGCCGAACTCAAGATAGACGTCGCCGGGCTCAAGATAGACGTAGATGCGCTCAGGGGGGACGCTCTGGAAAACAAGATCCCCACGCATCTGTGCCAGATGTTGAGCGATGCCTTTGACATCAGGAGAGTGCAGGTAATATGGATGGCGCGCGGGGTCGTTACGCCCATGAGAAGGGCAGACGAATTCAGCGTAAGAATAGAGGAAGCCGCAGACAGCGGCATCATCACTGAAACGGAGGAAGGCAGGCTTTCCAGAACGGACATGGTTGCCCGCTCTCTGCGCAGGGCGGACGGAACAAGCCTGTGGATTGCGGCGGAGGCGTCCGGCGTCATTAACAACTATGATATAGACCGCGCGCGGCAATAGGCGGAGGCTCTATCTAAAGTGTACACGCAGGATGCGATGGCTGCTGTGTACGGCTATCGCATTGCCGATGAGCAGATGGAGCACGCACAGGCACGGGACGGTTTACGGGAAGTCCACGTATTCCTAGAGCCACGCGACCTAGCCCAGAGCGCCTGAGGCGCCCCCTATTTCTCGACGCACATCCGCTCATACGCTCACACGATTCCGCCAACCACCACAAGCGCGCACCTCAGGCACACTCACGCCACTGAGCGCATTATGCCCCTGGAGGGTCAACGCGCACCGTGATGATGTCGGCGCCGTGGAACTGCTGGTGCCGCACGGATGACGTATACGCCCTCAGTAGTTGGAGCGAAAGCTCATTCTCCACCAATGCCTCGGCATCGTGCTGCTGCAACTGCCGCACACGGTCCTCGATGTTCATCTCATCCTCACCGCCGCCGATGAACTCAAGCTCGGCAACCTCGCCCTCGCTAGACGCCACTACCACAAGCTGCCGTCCATCCCGCGCTCCATCATCGCCCGTCAGGTCGAGCGGCGCGAGCGTCAGAAGCGTCTCCTCGCCGACTGCGCTCAGTCTATTTTTCATCGCTTCATCCCATCCCCTGCGCTCCGCAAATCTCTGCATGAACTTGTTAAGCTCCGGCAGCGCGTCTATGTGCAGCTCAGACTCGAACCGCATCCGGCGAGGGTTAGTAAATTCCAGGTACAGTATCATCGCAATCGCGCCGAAACCGCCCGTCGTTATCCCGCTCTTCATCAGCGCGTTCATCACCGCCCCAAGGTCCGGCAGATTGAACAGCCCGAATTGAAACGCCGCGCCGATCCAGAAGCAGACGCCCGCAGCGGCTACCTTCTGCCCGTCGCGCTCGTTCTGAATGACCGTGCGTGCTCCGTCCACGAACAGGATGCCAGTAACCATAACAAGGTAACCGGTCATCACGGGTCCCGGTATAGTGCTGAGCAGCCCGGAGACCTTCGGCACGAACGCCATCACTATGAAGATCAGGCCGATGCAGTAACCTACGCTCCGCGCCGCAACTCCGGTCGTTTGCGTGAACGACACTATCCCCGGGTTGATGATGTTCGGCACCGCGCCGAACACGCTGGCAATCAGGTTTGTTACGCCGCCACCCGCGAGGGTTGCCTGCACTTCTCGGAAGTCCACAGCCCTGTCGCCGCGGTGCGCCACGTGCTGCATGGCAATAGACGCTCCGTTCGCCTGTATCGCGATTATTACGCCCAGAAAAACGAACGACGGCACAAGCGTCCAGAACGATATGCCGAAGTCAAAGCCCGGCGTCGGCAGTTCGCTCGGAAGCCCCACCCACTTGGCTTCCAAAACCCTGTCGAAGTCGTAAATCCCCACAGCAGCCGCGACCGCGCATCCTATGACTATGCCGATAAGGGGACCCCACAGGCGCAGCACTCCCGAGCGGCGCAGACTCAGCGCGACGATGACGACCAGCGTCACGAACGCCGTCAGCGTGGCTGACTTCGGCTCGACAATGGATGCTCTGTCCAGTAGGTCGAACACCACCGAAGCCAGGGTTATGGACAGAATCATCATCACCGTGCCGCCCACGATTGGTGTAACGACCCGGCGCAGGATGAACAGCCACTTGGATATGACGAGTTGCGTTACGGCAGAGATGAGGACCAATGTCGCCAGCGTTGCAGGGCCGCCCTCTGCCACCGCCGCGATGCAGAACGGAATCGAGAACGCCGCAGTGAACATCGGCAGTACCGCGCCACCGCCGATCGGTCCAATCCGCCGTACCTGTATCAGCGTTGATACGCCCACCACCACCAGCGACGCGAACACCATCCAGGTCAGGTATGCATCGTCCATTCCTGCCGCCTCGGACACCACAACCGGGGTAACCAGCAGAGTGGCGGACGCAATCAGACTGAACTGCGCGCCAAGTCCCAGCGACGAAAGCAGCGGCGGGCTTTCGTGCGCCTCGTATCTTGGGTTACCGTAGGAAACTGCCGTAGCCAGAAGAATCTCTCCAAGTACAAATATAAGTTGTACATGCATAAGTTGGCTTAATCAGGGCATCAGACTTGCACGATGAAGAATATCACAACTAAACTGAATTTTAACATTCGGTTCAACTCAACGCGCAGTTCAACGCACGCGAGGGACGCGCATGAGAAAATTGCATCAGCATGGCGAAGAGGCGTTTTCACCACCACTCTTTCGGCAAGATCAGGACAGGCTCTAACCCTCACTCTGAGGAAGAGAGGATTTCTGCATATACCCCTTGGGTCGTACATATGAACTTAAAGTATGACTTAAGGTATGACTTTGACTTAAGGTATGAATGTAAGGCAATTCTGGGTTTCGATACTTGACATTTAGATATCCGCTATTTAGTATCTACGGGAATTATCACAATCACGTGAAGGGAGGGCGCATGCTTGCGCCCGAAAAACACTGTAGCGGCGGTGAATTCCGTCAAGTCGAACGAGAGAGGTTGGAGATGAAAAGGTCAGCGTTGCTCTTGGCGGCAATGTTCGTGCTTGGAGCCATAATCGCGGCTTGCGGCGCTTCTGAACCACAAGTGGTGGAGAAGATTGTCGAGGTCGAGAAACAGGTTGAAGTCCCAGTGGAGGTGGTGAAGGAGGTTGAGAAGGTAGTGGAGGTGGAGAAAGAGGTCGAGGTTGTCAAGGAAATCGAGGTCGAGGTCGAGAAGGAAGTCGTAAAGGTCGAGCGCGTTGAAGTGCCCGTCGAGAAGGTCGTCGAGGTGCAGAAGATCGTCGAGAAGGAAGTCGAGGTGGTCAGGTCGAACCTCGGTGAGGCTCCTGACCTTGCGACAGCAGTAGCGGCTGGCAGTTTGCCCCCGGTGTGGGAGCGCATCCCGGCGCAGCCGATGATAATTCCGACGCTGCAGGACGGCATAGGTGAGTATGGTGGCATAGTGCGGCGCTTCTATCTTGGACCGGCGGACGGTTGCAACTTCTTCCGCCTGTCGCGCGCATCGCTGGCGAGGTTCTCGCAGGACGGCTTGTCCTTTGTTCCGTCTATCGCGCGAGGCTGGGAAGTCAACGACGACGGCACGGAGTGGACATTCTTCCTGCGCGAGGGCATGAAGTGGTCGGATGGCGATGACTTCACTGCCGACGACTTCGTGTACCAGTACGAAGATGTCATCATGAACGAAGATCTGACACCAACCTCACCTCCTTTCCTGAGGATTGGCAACGAGATAGGCAGCATCTCCAAGGTGGACGACGTCACCGTCAAGTTCACCTTCCCCGTGCCGAACTTCCTGTTCTTGGAGATAGTGGCGCAGGCGGACGAGGCTTGCTACGGCTCAACCAGGAATGTACCTTGGGCGCCGTCCCATTACATGCAGCAGTTCCATCCCAAATATAACCCGGACGCACAGGCGAACGCCGAAGCCGCCGAGTTCGACAGCTGGACGCAGTACTACGACTCGCAGACGCAGTACAACCTGAACCCGGACAAGCCGACGCTCGCACCTTGGAAGTTCACGAACCCACTCGGTGACCAGGTGGTCATGTCCGAGCGCAACCCGTACTTCTGGGCAGTTGACCCGGCTGGCAACCAGCTTCCATATCTGGACGGCATCCAACTCACCCTCTCCGAGGGCGGCACGGAAGTCGGCACACTAATGGCGGTGCAGGGCGACATCGACATGCAGGGGCGGCACATACAGCTCGACCAGTACACCACCCTGAAACAGGGAGAATCTGATGGCGGCTACACTGTGCGAACATGGCCAACCTTCGCAGGCTCCGATGTGGCGTTCTTCTTCAACATGAGCATGCCCGGGGCTACGGGCGAGGCGATAAGAACGAAGGAGTTCCGCCAGGCGCTCTCGCTAGCAATCGACAGGAAGGCGATACAGGAAATTCAGTTCCTCGGTCTCGGCGAAATCAGGCAGGGCGTGCCTTCGTCGGCGCACCCTCATTATCCGGGCGATGACATCGCCAAGCTCCGCACCGAGTACGACCCTGACGCCGCGAACGCGCTGCTCGACATGGTATTCCCGGATAAGGATAGCGAAGGCTGGCGTACCAGCAACGGCGAGCGCATCGTAATGAGCGTCACCGTAACCGACGCATTCGGCACATGGCCAGACGCCGCGCAGGTGGTCGGGCGAGCTTGGGAAGCCGTGGGCGTCAAGGCGGATGTGAATGTGACCACACGCAGCCAGCACTTCACGCGCTGGCAGACGAACGAGTGGGCAGTGATGGTGTGGAACGAGGACACTGCGGGCTTCACCTTCAGCTCAATCGACAAGCGCGCCCCGAGAGAAGGGGCGGCAGGTACATTCCATGGGCCGGGCTGTGCGCTGTGGCTCCAAAACCCGGATGGACCTAACGCCTATCCGTGTGCGCAGGAATCGATAGACTTGCTCGAAATGCACAAGCGTGGTCCCGGCTTGCCGCCGGTGGAACGCAACGCGCTGGGCAAGGAAATCTACAAGACCATCGTGGAGAACCAGTACAATATCGGCATAGTCGGGCTTAGCCCGATGGTGCAGGGCGTTATCGTAACGAACAACGATTTGAAGAATGTGCCGGACACAGCCGGCAACGACTGGCCGCTTCGCACGCCCAACACGGGCTTCCCGGAGCAGTGGTACTACTCTCGGTAACTATCGACAAAAGTAACTAACATCGATGGACAGGATGGATAGGATTTTCAAGTCCGTCCACCCTGTCCACTCTGTACATCAAGTCAATTCCCGAAACCGGCAGACCGAAACACTAACCGACTAACATGCTCCAGTTCATATTCAGGCGACTCCTTATATTCATACCGATGCTGTTCCTGATGTCGGTGGTGGCGTTCGCCATCATACAGGCGCCGCCCGGCGACTTCCTGACCGACTATATCGCACAGCTTCAGGCGACGGGCGAGCTTGCCGACGCGAGCGAAGTGGACGCGCTGCGCGCGCAGTACGGCCTCAACCAGCCGATGTATGTGCAGTACCTGAAGTGGGTCTATGGCATCGTGCAGTGGGACCTGGGCCTGTCCATCGAGTGGAGGCGCCCTGTCAAGGAACTTGTGAATGAGCGGCTGGCGATGACCGTGGTTCTTGGCGTCTCCACGATATTGTTCACCTGGACACTCGCCATACCTATCGGCATCCTGTCAGCCGTGAAAAAGTACACGGCGATCGACTACTTCTTCACATTCCTGTCGTACTTCGGAGTGGGAACGCCGAACTTCATGATCGCGCTCGTCGCCATGTGGTTCGCGTTCAGCTGGTTCGGCATCAAGGCTACGGGTCTGTTTTCGGATGAGTACATTACCGCGCCGTGGAGCATCGGCAAAGCCATAGACATGATTAAGCATCTTTGGCTGCCGATGCTCATACTCGGCACGGACGGCACGGCGCGATTCACTCGCATCGTGCGCGCGAACCTGCTGGACGAGATGAACAAGCCGTATGTGGAGACGGCGCGCGCGAAGGGATTGCCCGAGTGGAAAGTCGTATTGAAATATCCGGTGCGTATCGCGCTGAACCCGTTTGTGAGCACGGCGGGGCTTGAGTTGCCGCGCCTGATTTCCGGGCAGCTTATCGTAGCGACCGTGATGAGCCTTCCCACGATTGGACCGCTACTGCTGCGCGCCCTGCTTTCGCAGGACATGTACATGGCTGGATCGATCGTGCTCATACTGACGACGCTGACGCTTATCGGCGTCTTAATTTCGGACATCGTGCTAGCGGCGATGGACCCGCGAATCCGTATCGGAGCCTAGATTCCTGCTTTCGCAGGAATGACGGAAAAAGAATGCAGGAATAACGGGTAAAAGATGGCTGCACAGACAGAGTCGCTCCCGATTCAGAGACCTTCTGAAGACGAGCAGATATTTATAGCCTCTCAGTGGAAGCTTATCTGGTGGCGGTTCATCCGGCACCGCGTTGCGATGGCTTCCACCGTGGTTGTGCTGCTTTTCTACTTTGTAGCGCTGTTTCCCGAGTTCTTATCCATCCATGATCCGCGCGCAGAGTTCGCCACGCGCACATTCGTCCCGCCGCAGGGCGTTCACCTCTTCGACGGCTTCAAGCCAACGCTGCCCTATGTCTATGGGCTGAAAGGTGAGCGTAACCCGGAGACGCTCGGCATGGAGTGGGTGACTGACGAAGAGACCAAGCACACCATCAAGTATTTCGTGCGAGGCCACGAGTACAAAATGTTCGGGCTAATCAGGACGGACTGGCACTTGATGGGGCTGGACGTCGATACGAGCACCGCGCCGCAGCCGTTCTATCCGCTCGGCACCGACAGGATGGGGCGGGACATGTTCT